>JANNSA010000466.1:0-1530 GCA_031402115.1 Hyphomicrobiaceae bacterium
GCCGCAGCTGATTGTCTGTGACGAGCCGGTCTCGGCGCTGGATGTCTCGATCCGGGCACAGATTCTCAACCTGTTGGCCGACCTGCAATCGCGATTGGGCTTGACCTATCTGTTGATCTCGCACGACCTGGCTGTCGTGCGCCACCTTGCAACCCAGGTCGCTGTGATGTACCTGGGCCGCCTGGTCGAAACCGCGCCCAGCGAACAGTTGTTCCGGCAACCGCGCCACCCTTACACCAGGGCGCTGTTGGCCGCCGTGCCGCGACCGATTCCCTCAGCCAAGGCGCGCGCGGCGGTGTTGGCGGGCGACGTGCCCAGCCCGATGTCGCCGCCGCCGGGCTGTCACTTTCACACTCGCTGCCCGCATGTGCTTGAGCAATGCAAGATATCGGTGCCCGCCAACGAGCCGGTTCCTGGCGGTGGCAGCGTCGCCTGCCACCGTTGGCGGGAACTGCAGGTCAACACCAATGGTGCGCCTGTGGTGCGAATTGACAATCCGATCCTCAGCCGCCTTCAGCAAGCCTTCGAAAGGCCCATATGAAAATCTCCACGATGAGCCGACTGTTTCGCGCCCTCGCACTTTTCGCGTTGTGCGCGCCGGTGTTCGCGCAGTCCACCTTGCGCATCGGCCTGGCCGAGGATCCCGATGTGCTCGACCCGACATTGGCGCGCACCTATGTCGGCCGCATCGTGTTTGCCTCGTTGTGCGACAAGCTGTTCGACATCGACGACAAGCTGGGCATCGTGCCCCAGCTGGCGCTCGGCTACGAAACCTCGGCCGACGGCAAGGCGGTGACGATCAAGCTGCGCCCGGGTGTCAAGTTTCACGATGGCGAGACCTTCGATGCCGAGGCGGCGCGCTACAGCCTGGATCGCCACCTGACGATGCAGGGCTCGTTCCGTCGCGCCGATATCGCCCAGGTCGACACCATCGAGGTGGTCGACAAATTGACGATTCGGCTGAATCTGAAAAGTCCTTTCGCACCGCTGATCGCTCAGCTCACCGACCGCGCTGGCATGATGGTTTCGCCCAAAGCGGCTGCTGCGGCGGGCGACAAGTTCGGCATCAAGCCGGTTTGCGCGGGGCCGTACAAGTTTGTCGAGCGGGTGGCCCAAGACCGCATCGTGCTCGACCGTTTTGCCGACTACTGGAACAAGAGCCACGTGCACATTGATCGCATCGTGTTCCAGCCGATTCAAGATTCCACTGTGCGTCTGGCCAATCTGCAATCCGGCGGGCTCGACTTGCTTGAACGCCTGTTGGCGACCGACATCGCCGCGGTGAAGAAGGACGCCAAACTCAAACTCACGACCGGCACCGAGCTCGGTTACCAGGGCCTCACGATCAACGTGGCCAATGGCGAGAAGGCCAACAACCCGCTGGCAAAGAATGCCCTGGTTCGCCAGGCGTTCGAGGCCGCAATCGACCGCGACACGATCAATCAGGTTGTGTTCGACGGCATCCAGCAGACCGACAACCAATGGGTCAGCCGGCAGAACCCTTACCACCTAGCCAAATTCCCGATGCCC
>JANNSA010000467.1:0-2392 GCA_031402115.1 Hyphomicrobiaceae bacterium
CGGCGGTTAACTGGCTGGAGCTTGGTGCCGTGGGCGCGATCCGCGTTGCGCTTATCCGGGACGCTCTGCTCGGCACGTTTACGCTATCAGACCAGATTCAGAAGAGTCAGAAAGTCAGGGATGGGAATACAAAGGATGAAAGCACAGAACGAGTAACGCTCTGCCGTGTCGCGGAATGGTTGAGCGAACCGGCAGTACTTACACCAGATGCTATACGAAGCCGGGTCATTGACAGCGGCCTGTCAGAGCGCGCGGTGGAATCAGAGATAGCCAGGACCTACCAGCGGATCTATCGACTGAAGGGTGACGTGCCCATCGAATGGAACGAGACCAGTCAGAAGTCCGCCCTTGGCAAATTGCGAGTCAGTTTGCGGCCAGCCCGGAACCGGCTCGCGCATACACTCCAAGGCGCAGACCTCCAGGGGCCGACCGTTGATGAGATTCGCAAGTTCATTTCGCTGACACTTGATCTTGCGACCGACGCGGCAATCGTCTGGTTAGGTTCAGTCGTTCCTGCCAACGACTATCGCGCGTTTGCCTTGAGCCAGGCGACCAAGTTTTGGCCAAAGGCCTTTGTTGAACCGGTGCGCATCTGGCGCAAAGATATGCAGCAACGACAGCGCGCCGCCGCGGAGATAGATTAGGCTATGCCTTCGAAATCCGCAAAGCCTCTCGTGACGAGCCCCACTCCCATGACCTACTCCCGCCGCCTGATTGCCGCGCCGTTCACGCCGCCGCCCCGCATCGACGGGGACGGGAACCGTGCGCGAAGTGGCGCTGTTCCCGATGAACCAGCAGGCCAACGACCTCTTGATGGGCGCGCCAAGCGAGGTCGGGCTGAAGCAGCTGCGTGAGCTGGGCATCCGGGTGTCGGAGGCGGTGAAGGGGGCGTGATTGTGTGGGGATGAGAGCCGATAGGAATCGACGCGATGCCGACCATTATTCGCATTGGCCCCTATCGCTTGTTCTTCTATTCTGCTGACGGTCACGAGCCTGCGCATGTGCATGTCGAGCGCGACGATGAGCTTGCAAAGTTCTGGCTCGATCCAGTTCGTCTAGCCAGCAGTGGAGGTTTCCGGCGCGCCGAACTGAAAGCGATTGATCGTATCATTCGCGACCATCAACCCGAGCTCTTGAGGGCCTGGAATGAGTATTTCGGCGCCTGATCTGACGCTCCCCGCTGCCGTATCGGTATCCTTGGGGGACGATTCGCTGGTCGTGGAACTCAGCGATGGACGAAGCATCACCGTGCCGCTCGCATGGTACCCACGGCTGTTGCATGCCAGCGCCCAGGAGCGAGCGAATTTCCGATTGAGTGGTGGTGGCGCGGGCATTCACTGGCCTGATGTCGAGGAAGACATCAGCGTTGCTTCCATGATCGCGGGCCGGCCCTCGATGGAGCGGCCAGCCTCGCTGAAGCGCTGGCTAGCGGAACGTGAAGCGGCCGGAAACAGCAATTGAGGCAACTGACGTCGAAGCCGTCCGCAAGCTCAGCCCCATCATCCGCCATCCGCCGCCGCCTGGTCCGTAGTGTGTCGCACCATCCAAGCGTCGGCTGGCGCCAGCCGGTTCTCCGCCGCGAGCCGCTGTGTGACATCGCGCGCCTTGGCCCACCAGCCCTGTCCCGGAAACATGCCCGCCATCTTAGCGTAGCTGACGATGAGATCGCGCTGGGCCTCGGCGCTGCCCTTGTTCTGAAGCGCCAGCGCCTCTGAAACCTTGAGGCTGGCCTCGAAGCGCTGCTTGGCACCCTCCAGGTCGCCCGCCTTCACCAGCACGTCGCCAAGTTCGTCGAGGGCGACGCTCTGTTCACGGTCCGACAGGGCGGCGCGCTCCGCCGCGATGGCGGCAATGCGGGAACCATCCAGATCGCCCGCCGTGCGGCGCAACCGGGCGAGTTCGACGCAGGTCCAGAAGTCCTGCGGTTGCAGCTTGAAAGCCTCCTCATAGGCAGCGCGGGCAGTGGCGGTGTCGATGTTGCGCACGAGGGCTCCGATCTGGCGCCAGCGGTCGGCGGCATCGCCGGTGGCAGCACGCGCGGCGTGCTGCAAGGTGGCGATGGCCGCCGCGATATCGCCGGCTGCGATCTGGCGCGCTGCGGCTTGGGCTGCGGGCGAGGTTTCGGTGGCGATGGCGGCGACGGCGGCATCGCGGCGCTCGCGTTCGCCGGCATCGGGCGGATTGGCCTGGGCGCCGGCATTGGCCAGCCGCTCAAGTTGCTGGCGCACCAGTATCTCAAGTTGCTGGCTCATCTGCGCCACTTGCGCGGTCAGGGCCTGCACGTCTTGGCTCTTGGCCGGTTCGTCGGGCCTGCGCCAGGCACCTTTTATGGCGGTCTTTGGCTTGACAATGATGCGCCATGCCTGACCGAGTGCATTGACAGCGGCAAAAC
>JANNSA010000468.1:0-16839 GCA_031402115.1 Hyphomicrobiaceae bacterium
GATACCAATGAAATGCCTGTCCCAGCCACATAGTTCCGAAGCGCGAAGTTGCTGCCGGCTGCCAGTGACTGCGCCAAACCGTGGCTGGCTGCCAGCAAAGCTTGTCAGAGTGGCGGCCGCTTGCGCGTCACCGGATTTGGATGTGGACGGCGTTGCTGATGGCGTCAGTGATCCCCTTGGTATCATTAATCTTTATTCTGAGATAAGCATTGAGGAAAACTTGTGCTTTCCTGGCACTGTTGGCCTTCCGGTTGCATGATGCCTGTGCATATAGGCTTGCAGCTGCCCTGCCCTCCGTGCGACGAGCGAATGAGTGACGAGGCGGATTGGGGCGGGTCCGCTGACGTGCGATTGGGTAATGTAATCGGGTGGTCCCATGCAACACATCGCGCCTTTCACAACCAGTTCTGCAGCCAGGTCCAGCCGATTTGCATACGCAGCGCGACCGATGCGGTTGGCCTTTCATGCTGGCGCCCTGATCCTGGTGGCTGTGACGCTGAGCCTGCTGCTGGCTGACCCAGCTGATGCTCGCACCCGGCGCCAGCAAAAGGCCGTTGTCTATGATCCGTTTTATCTGATCACAGTGCCAGCTGCGCCGCGGCAGGCAGTATCGCTGCGACGCAAGCGCAAAGCGCGGCGGCTTGCTGTGCCGCAACTTGCACTGCCGGCTTTGGTCGCGCCTGCTGCCGTGGCGCCAACGCCGGTGCTGGCAACGTCGGAAGTACTTTCGGCATTTCCCGTCGGCGATACGAGCAAGCTGGAATTGACGGCCGGCGGACTGACAGCGCTGGTGACGCAGGAAAGTCCCGCTGGGCAACCGGCCGCTGGCGACAGCGTTTATGCCAGCGTTGTGGTCCAAGGCTCGGGACCAGCGGAATTGCTGGTGGAGGCCGAAGGTGGCGACCTGCAACCTTTGCTGGGCACCTCGATTACAACCGGCGAGACCCCGGCTGGCCAGATTGCGCGGTTTGATCTAGGTACGGATGGCCGCACCGCCGTGACAATTGAACTGCGCGCCAATGACAAGACGCGGTCGCGGCTGCGCCTGACCTTGAACGCGCTCAGCGGCGCAACGCTTTCCGACAACACCATTCTCGGCTGGCGTCGTCAGGATTGTGCTGGCGATTACTACAGCGCCATCCAAGGCATCAGGAACGAGCGCGTGCCGATGATGGCAGCGGCTGTTGATCAAGTCCTGGCGCCATATCCGGCTCTGTCCGGTACGTGGCTGCTTGGCAAGCCGGCGATTGCCGCGACGCCAGCGACAGTTGCCGTTGACCCAGCTGGCGCCAAGCGGCGCTGCATTGAGTGGCGCCAGCGCACCGACTACGTCACCAATGAGCAGTCCAGGTCGTGCAAACGCTGGAAAGGTGATCCGCTTGTCCCGGCTGACGGTGAGATTGCCGCAATCGATCTGCCGAGCGAGGCGGACGTGGTGCGGTTGGCCGATGGCTTCGTGAAATCCAAGCTGATCGTAAAAGCGTTCGAGCGCAAGCGCGTGTTGCGCCTGAAAAGCTTCGACCTGATGAACAGCTTGCGCAATTACATTGAACAACCGCCGCATCGGGCATTGTGCACCGGCGTGCCACAAATGCTCGGCTACTATCTGGAAAACACCAGCGTGCTTGCAGACAGCATTGGCCGCATGGAGCGTGTCGCAGATGCGGCGGCGCGTTACGCGGCTGAGCAGGCGGCAATTGTCACGGGCACGCCGGTTGCCGAACTCAAGGCTGGCGCCGCGACCCTGATTTCCACAGCGGCTGCAGCGCCCACACCAAGCCCGACCCTGGCGGTCACACTCAGCCAACTTGCGCGCCATGTCCTGTCGCCAGCCGACGCGGCACAGGTGGCTGCCGAGGCCGATCATGTTGCTGCGATCAAGCTGCTGGCAAACCTGATGAGCGCGCAGCCAAAGGCGGCGGCCGATGCGTCCGGGGTGGTCGCGACTGAAGCGGCGTCCGTACCAGCCGATCCGCAAATGCTGGAGCGGCGTGTTGTCGCCGGTCAGGCGCTTGGCATGCTGGAAGCGGCGGTCGTGCTCGATGCAGCGCGGCAACGGTTCCAGCTGTTTGACCGGGCTGGCTATGGCACGGCCGAAGCTATTGGCAACGCCCACGCCACGCACTGCAAGTGCAGCCAATAGTGGGCGAGTAACCGGCGCGTGACGGATCGTTTGCCATCGCACCGGCGCGGGATCGTCTGTATCGGCGGCGCGGTGGTTGACCGGACTTTGCGGGCTGAGCAACCACTGCGGCGCGACACATCCAATCCCGTTACCAGCCGGCTTGGTTTCGGTGGCGTCGCACGCAATGTTGGCGAGACGCTGGCGCGGCTTGGGCTTCCGGTAGCGCTTATTTCTGTGGTAGGCGACGATCCAGGTGGGCAGGCGCTGCTGGCGCACGCGCGCGCCGCCGGCCTCGACGTCTCCGCAGTGGTTCAGCGCACCGATTGCCAGACTGCCGAGTACGTTGCCGTGCTGGAACCGGACGGTCGCCTTGCCTTTGGACTTGCCGACATGGCGGCGCTGGCGTTGATTACGCCGGATCTGCTGGAGCAGTCCCACGCGCAAATCGCCGCTGCCGCGATGGTCTTTGCCGACTGCAATCTGCCAGCGCCTACGCTGGTGGCGCTGATCACGCACTGTCGCGCTTGTGCTGTGCCCTTGGCGATCGACGCGGTATCCACTGCGAAAGTCAGCCGCCTGCCAGCCGACTTGACCGGTATTGACACCCTATTCCTCAATCGGGACGAGGCCTGCGCTTTGCTTGACTGTGACGTAACGCCGATCGCCGCGAGCCGGATGCTTAGCGATCGTGGCGCGCGATCGGTTGTCGTCACGCATGGCGCTCTGGGTTGTGCGATTGCCCATGAGGGAAGCAGCCATTGCATTCCTGCACCCGTGGCGCCGGTCGTCGATGTTACGGGTGCTGGCGATGCACTGGTGGCCGGCACTCTGGCGGCGCTATCGCGTGGCGGCACGTTCGCCGACGCTGTCGTACGCGGCACGGAACTGGCGGCGCGTACTATCGGCTCCCCCGATAGTGTCTGGCCGGGCCTTACCCCCAGCTGCCTTGATCATGGCTTGAGCAGTGGGCAGGAAGCCGGGGCCAAGGAAATCGGAATCAGGCACTGACGCGGGGCTGAGCCGTTGTCGACCCATAAACAGTGTAGCGCGTAAGTGACTGACTCCAGCTTTGCGCATCACGGCCGGTCTGCTAGCCCATCAAGACACATCACACTGGATCACACTCATGTCGCGACACAGCCCCGCCGTACCCATTGATATCTCTGCAGAGGTCATTGCCGCGCTGGCCAGTGGCGGCGCTGTGGTGGCACTGGAATCGACCATCATCTCGCATGGCATGCCGTATCCCGACAATGCTGCGAATGCTGTTGAACTGGAGCGGATCGTCCGGGCAGCCGGCGCCATCCCCGCGACTATTGCCGTGATTGACGGCAAGGCGCGCATTGGCCTTGATGCGGCGGCGTTGGAGCGGCTGGCATCGGACAAAACCGTGCAGAAAGCCGCTAGTCGCGATCTGGCCGCTGTCATGGTGGCGGGCGCTACGGCTGGCACGACGGTGTCGGCGACCATGGTGCTGGCGGAAGCGGCTGGCATCAAGGTGTTTGGCACCGGCGGCATTGGCGGCGTGCATCGTGGCGCCGAAACCAGCTTCGACATATCGGCCGATCTGATTGAACTCGGCCGCACGTCGACTGCCGTTGTCTGCGCCGGCTGCAAATCCATCCTCGACATCGGCCGCACATTGGAAGTGCTGGAAACCCAGCGTGTTCCAGTAATCGGCTATGGCACGAGCCAGTTCCCGGCCTTCTACACCCGCGACAGCGGTCACGCCGTTGATCACCGGCTTGAAAGCCCTGAAGCGATCGCGGCGGCCATTGACCTGCACCGCCGGCTGGGCTTGGGCACTGGCCTGCTGATCGCCAACCCGATCCCGGCCGTTGCCGCGCTTGACCCGGATTTCATCGAGGGCGTGATCACTGAAGCGCTCAGCGACGCTGCCAGGCAGGGTATCGCCGGCAAGGCTGTCACGCCGTTCCTGTTGGCGCGGCTCAACATCTTGAGCGCCGGCCGCAGTTTGGCGGCCAATCTGGCGCTGGTTCGCTCCAACGCGGAGCTTGGCGCCCGCATCGCCGTGGCGCTGGCCCATCTGACGTGATTGTGTTGTGTCCCGCGCGTCAGCACAACCTGCGCCGCCGTGACGCGGGCAGGAAGCCGTATTCCCGGCGCTTTGGCTGGTTATCTCGCCGCCATGCTAAGGCCGTTAACGCCGTGCTGACTGCAATTGTACGTGTGGCTTGCGCCATTGGGTAGCAAGCGTGGTAAATGATCTCAAGCGCGCAGCGCGATTCATTCCAGGAGCCCTCGTATCGCCATGGCTGATCGCACATCGACTCAACGCTCTCTGCTCGCGCCGCCGACTGGCTGCCCATCGCGGATCAGCCGTAAGACCAAGACCGCAGGCCTTATCGTTGCCGTGCTGGCGTTGACGACGGGCGTGGCCGGTACGCCGTCCGCCGAGGAGGGTCCGGCTGCTGATGTTTTTGAGGCGCAATCGCTGGTCGGCAGTTATCTGGCTGGCCGGATTGCGCAAGGCAATCGCGACTCGGAGGCCGCGACGCAATTCCTCAGTCAAGTGCTCGAGCAGGACCCGGACAACGAGATCGTCCTCAATCAGGCGTTTCTGAGCGCTGCCCAGTTCGGTGATTTTGCGCAGGCCGATGCTTTGGCCGCCAAACTCATCAGGTTGCAGCCAGCTAACCGCATTGCCCGATTGTTTCTTGGCATCAAGGCATTCCGCGAACGCAACTGGGCCGAAGCCGACAAGCAGTTCAAGGATGCGTCCGCTTCGCCGATCGGCGAACTGACGTCGTCGCTCAGCCGCGCGTGGGTAGCGGTGGCGCGTGGCGACACCAAGGGTGCGCTGGACTTGGTCGAAGGCCTGAAGGAAGCGGAGTGGACCCGCTTCTATCGTACCTACAACCGTGCTCTGGTCGCCGATGTCGGTGGTGATACCGCGATCGCGCCTAAGGCCTATGAGGAGCTGTTTGCGCAGGAGCCGCGCACGGTTGCGATCGCGCTGGCTTATTCGTCTTATCTGGTCAAGACCGGTGACGTCACCAAGGCGCGCGACGTGCTGAAGACCAACGTCAAGGCGGCCCGCATCCCGCACCCGATGCCGTTGGTGGCACTGGACGGCTTGCGCCTTGGCCGGCCCGTGCCAGCGTTGGTCAGCAATGCCAGCCAGGGCTTGTCGCAAGTGTTTTATGGCCTCGGAGAATCGCTGGCCAATGAAGGCGGCCTCGATCTCGCTGCCATCTATGTGCAGCTGGCGCTGCGCATCGAGCCGACTTCGGCGCTGGCGATAGCCTCACTGGCATCCGTGCAGGAGCAATCCAAACAATATGCCCGCGCCATTGAAACCTATGAGCGCTTACCGCAAGGGCAGCCGTTGAGTACCAGCTTTGCCTTGCGCCGCTCACTGAACCTGAGCGCTTTGGAGAAGCCTGACGAGGCCAAGGACGTATTGGCCAAACTGTTGGTGGCGCCAATTGTCGACATCCCAATCGAGGATCCGCCGCTGGCGCCTGAATTTGTGACGCGTGCCAAGGCACTGCCGGTGCTGGAAACGGGTGCCCGCGGTGAAGCTGTGAAGTCTCTGCAGCAGGTTTTGGCGGCAGCCGGGTTCAGCGCTGGCGCCGCCGATGGTGCGTTCGGCAAGTCGACACAAGATGCCGTGCGCCTGGTGCAGAGCAGCGCCAAGCTTAGTGAGACGGGCGATTTCGATGCCGCTACCGGTAAGGCGCTGACGGCGCGACTGGAAGATCTGGCAAAGGGCAAGACCGCGCCACCGTCACGCGCCACTGAGATCGAGATCCTGACATCGATTGGCGATATCCAGCGCGGCCGCAAAGAGTTCGCTGACTCCATCGTGCATTATGACAAGGCGATCGCCTTGATCGGCACGCCGCTAAGGCTGCACTGGGACCAGTTCTACGCGCGCGGCATCAGCTTCGAGCGGACCAAGCAATGGCCCAAGGCAGAAGCGGACTTCCTAAAGGCGCTGGCACTCAATCCAGATGAGCCGAGCGTGCTGAACTACCTGGGTTACTCGTGGGTGGATCAGGGCCAGCGCATGGAAGAAGCGCTCGAAATGATCAAGAAGGCCGTCGCGCTGAAACCTGATGACGGCTATATCGTTGATAGTCTGGGCTGGGCCTACTACAAGCTCGGCCGCTACGATGATGCCGTTGCGCAGCTCGAACGCGCGGTTGAGTTAAGGGCCGAGGACAGCGTGCTCAACGATCATCTTGGCGACGCGTTCTGGCGCGCTGGCCGGCGTGTCGAAGCCCGCTTCCAGTGGAGCTGGGCGCTGACCATGAAGCCTGAGCCCGACGAGATCCCCAAATTGCAAGCCAAGATGAAAGACGGACTACCGGACCTTGCTGTGCCGGCTGCCGCCGTGGCGCCCGTTGTAACAACCGAACCGGCCAAAACGGACACCACCAAAACGCCGTGAGCCCGGCATGGTTACGCTGACGGAGCGCGCGCCCGCCAAGGTCAATCTGACGCTGAAAGTGCATGGCCGCCGCGCCGACGGTTTCCATGCGCTGGAAAGCCTGGTGGTGTTTGCGGACTGTGCTGATGTGGTGACGCTCGATCCGGAAGCACCGGTTGGCCTGATCGTGGGCGGTCCGTTCGCCAGTGGCCTGACCGGCGACAATCTGATCCACCGGCTGCTGGCGATGCTCGCCGCCGAGCCTTTGGCAAAACAGGGGCAATTGCGACTGGGCCAGTTCACGCTGACCAAGCAACTGCCGGTCGCAGCCGGCATCGGCGGCGGATCCGCCGACGTCGCTGCCGCCATCCGCCTCGTTCAGCGTGCCAATCCGCATATGGCTGGTCGCATTGGCTGGCTGAAGATCGCAGCTCAGCTTGGCTCCGACGTGCCGGCCTGCCTGGCTGCTTTGCCCTGTGTCATGTCAGGCACTGGTACAGCTGTGACGCTGTTGCCAGGACCTTTGCCGGCCCTGTCGCTCCTGCTGGTCAATCCGCAGGTCGCGGTACCGGCGGACAAATCGCGCGTTGTTTTTCGGGCGCTGGGCGCACCACTCCTGCGCGCCGAACCGCCACCCCCAACCCTGCCGCCTGTCACCAATACCGTCGCGCTGCTGGCGTATGTGCGCGCGACGGGCAACGCGCTGACCGCTGCCGCAACACAGGTATGCCCTGCTATTACAGCCGTGCTCGCAGCGCTGCGGGCGCAGCCGGCTTGCCAGTACGCCGCCTTGAGCGGTGCCGGTCCAACCTGCTATGCGCTGTTTGCGACCACCGCCGGATGCGCCACGGCCGCCGCGACCCTGCGCGGTGTGCATCCCGGATGGTGGATCGAGCCGACGCACATCCACGCCGGGACCCGCGTTGGAACAGCGATACCGTAGCGGCAACGGCTGTGCGCAGCGGCGAGCGCCTCAGATCAGCCCGAGCCCGCGGAAGCTGGAATGCCCGTCGCGGCCGATGATCAAATGATCGTGCACGACGATGCCAAGCGGCTTGGCGATGTCGACGATCTGGCGTGTCAGCTCAATGTCGGCGCGCGACGGCGTCGGATCGCCCGACGGGTGGTTGTGCGCCAGGATAATCGCCGTCGCTGAGACTTCCAGCGCCCGCTTGACGACCTCGCGCACATAAACCGGCGTGTGGTCGACGGTGCCTTCCTGCTGCACCTCGTCGGCAACGACGCGGTTGCGTTTGTCGAGGAACAGGATGCGGAATTGTTCACGCGTCTCGAACGCCATCGCCAACCGGCAATAATCCAGCACCGCCTGCCAGGAGGCCAGGATCGGCCGTTCCATCACGTGGCCGCGCGCCAACCGCTGGGCCGCGGATCTGACCAGCGCCAGGTCCGTGATGATCGCCTCGCCGACGCCGTCGACTTCACGCAAGCGCTGTTCGGAGGCGCTCAGGGCTTCTGCAAACGAGCCGAACCGCTTGATCAGGGCCTTGGCGAGCGGCTTGGTATCGCGCCGTGGCACGGAGCGGAACAGCAGCAGCTCCATCAGCTCATAATCCGGCAGGTTATCGGCGCCGCCCTGCCGGAACCGCGCTTTCAGCCGCTCGCGATGGCCGGCATGGCCGAGCGGATCGGTCTCAGCGCCGTTGCCCGGTTGGCTCGGCTTGGCTGCGCTGGCCAAATTGCCGGCACCAGCTCCAGCATCGCGCCGTGCCTCAGAATCCTTGAAGCCGTTGGTCATCCGCCACCCAACTCAGTCGATACACAACTCAGCCAATTGTCATGCCGGGAATGGCGTGGCCGCCGGGCGACAGCGTGAACACTTCCACACCCGTCTCGGTGACGCCGACCGTATGCTCGAACTGCGCCGACAGCGAGCGATCCCGCGTCACCGCCGTCCAGCCATCGTCGAGGACCTTCACCGCCGCCTTGCCGAGATTGATCATCGGTTCGATCGTGAACAACATGCCGGGCCTCAGCTCCGCGCCTTCGCCCGCTTTGCCATAGTGCACAATGTTCGGCGGATCGTGGAACACATCGCCAATGCCATGGCCGCAGAAATCGGTGACAACGCTGCAGCGCTCAGCTTCCGCATAGGTCTGGATGGCGTGCCCGATATGGCCAACCGTGCGGCCTGGCTTGACGGCCTCGATGCCCTTGAGGAGCGCCTGATAGGTGACCTCGATCAGGCGTTCAGCGCGCCTTGCCGCTTCGCCCGCCACATACATGCGGCTGGTGTCGCCATACCAACCATCAACAATCAACGTCACGTCGATATTGAGGATGTCGCCGTCGCGCAGCATCTTGGAACTCGGAATACCGTGGCAGACCACATGGTTCACGGAAATGCAGCTGGCATGATTATAGCCTTTGTAGTGCAGCGTCGCCGGCAACGCCCGATAGTCGAGCGCAAAGCCAAGCACCGCCTGGTCCAGCGCCGCCGTTGTGACGCCCGGCTTGACCAAAGGCACCAGCATGTCCAGGCACTCAGCCGCCAAGCGCCCGGCCCGGCGCATGCCCGCGAACGCTTCTGGACCATGCAACCGGATGACGCGATTGTCGGTCTCTTCTTGGGTTTTCTGGTCGGCATTGCGCGGCTTGTTCATAGTGGTCCGGGTCTCGGGGCTTGGGTTCGGGATACGCGCGAACCTAGGTGCAATTCCATCCAGCCGCAATCAGTGCGTGGTACGGTGCGAAAGGCCTCTGGCCGTATTGCACCAGCTCCGGCTAGCGCCAAAGCGTAAGCACAATCCTTGCCCGCGACAGCAACGCTCCTCCGGCGCCATGATGCGTTACGGCCACGAGCCTTTCGCGCCTTACCAGGCAATCGCCACCTCGCGATCGATCTCGATGCGCTCTGGCGTCACTGTGCAGCCATAGGCCACGAACTCAACGCCACGCGCCACGGCTTCGCGCGCCGCCGCCGCATAGGCCGGATCGAGGTCGGCGGCGAACGCCAGCCGGCCGGTGTCGGCGCGCTGCACCAGGAACAGCATCACGGCGCGGGCGCCGTGCTCCGCCATGTTGCCGAGTGCAGCGAGATGCTTAGCGCCGCGCGCCGTCACGGTGTCTGGGAACTCCGCCAGTCCGGCCGTTCTGGACAGGGTCACGTTCTTGACTTCGACATAGCAATCGGCGCGATCCGGCCCTCGCAACAGCAGGTCGATGCGGCTGTTGACGCCATACTTCACTTCGCGCTGCTGCGTCGCGTAGCCGGTCAGATGCCGGATACGACCCGTCGCTACAGCGGCCGGCACGATCCGGTTCGGCGCTTGCGTGTTGATGCCGACCAGCGTTCGGCCGGCGCCGGCAGTGGCTTCCACAAGCTCCAGGCAATGCCGGTAACGGCGCTGCGCCCCGTCATGTTCCGACAGGTAGACAATGCTGTCCGGCGCCGTCAGCCCGAGCATGGCGCCAGTGTTCGGGCATGAGGCGGTAATTTCGGTGCCCACATCCAGTCGCACATCCGCCAGAAACCGTTTGTAGCGGCGGATTAAAGTGCCGCGCACCAGGGGGCGGGAATAATGCATGGTATACGTCTCAATTTTTCCACAGCGACAGTGAATCAGCAGCGGGTAATCCGTGCAAAACCTGTGGACGACAAGTTCACGGTGGCCAAGCCAAATACCGCCGACCCCTCGACGCGCGCAGCGGCGATCCGGGTGATGGCGACAACAGCTCGGGCATCGATGACCGGCAAGGATCGCTGCAGAGCTATAATCTTGGCTCAAAGATCGGCTTTGGCGACGAGTTCGTCTATCTCGACAGCAAGTCGATGGGCCGTATTTCAATGGGCAAGCGCAATGACGCCTACGCCAGCGCCCGCAACTTCGATGGTAGCATCGTCGATCTCGCGGCTGGCATCAATGTGATCAATCCGGTTGGCACAAATACCGGGTTAGGCTGGGGCACGTTCCTCGGCGGTGTTGGTGACGTGAGCGGTCAGTTGATCCGCTATGACTCGCCATCATTGGCCGGCTTCACGGTCACCACCACCTGGGGCAATGACGACACTTATACCGGCAATGTTGGCTGGAGCGGTGCATTCAGCGGCACGAATGCGTCCGTTGCCGCCGGCTACTCCAACAACGAGCCCGAGAGCACGGGCATTGCTACGGAGCAGTACAGCCTGAACGGCGCGATCTCCAACGATGCTTCGGGCTTGTTCCTGCAAGGTGCCTGCGAAACCGTCAAGGACACGGACAAGATGGCTTGGCAGGTCAAGGGCGGCTGGGGCCAGAACGTCAATGGTCTCGGCAAGACCTCGGTCTGGGCTTTGTATCAGGTGAGCGAGAACTTTGCCGTCGGCACGGTTATCACCGCTGGTACGGTCTCGGCCTCGGAAGCGCATGGCTACGGCGTCGGGCTGTCGCAGGCGCTTGACGCGGTCGGCGCGACGATGTTCGTCCGCTACGACGCGCGGGCGCTTGACAGCATTGCGTTTGGCGGCGCCGCGCTTGAGCCGGGCGCTAAAGACCTGACCACCGCAACGGCCGGTATGACCGTTACGTTCTGATCCAAGGAACTAATCCAAGGAAAGGCGCTCCCAGTTCGGGGTGCCACTTTTGCTCCGGCTGGTTTGATTAACCGCAGCGGCAGAACTGATTGATTGAGGCTTGTTCTGCGATCTCGCCAACAAGCCACCGGGCTGGATCAGCATTCTGCGCTGTCGTCCGGCACTAGGGCTGCCCGGCTGGGTCTTTTCCAGATACATGCGGGCTTGAGGCCGTCATTCTCCGTCCGGATCGGTCATTTCCACCTGTTACGAAGCTGACACACTCAGCAGTCCGGATGCGGACTTTGCCAAGCGATCCTGCGCTGGCGCAGGACTGGTGGAGCGATAACCCCAGATTGCCAGTCTTGCCACTCAGCGCGAGCTGCAGCCATGCTTGCCGTTGCCAGCCCGATACCCGGATTCGCATTGCGTCCAGTGACTTATCTAGTTGATTGTCATGCGTAATCGTCCTAATTCATAGGCTCGTCCAATGGCGAGTACTGCCCGCTCTGACGCGATCGCGGGTCAGTTCAAGAGGGCGCTGGGTAGCTCGGCTCAGGGCGCGCATCGGCCCTTTGTCAAAGGCGGCATTGGCGGTGCGTCGGACCCCATACCAAGTGTCGCCCACCTACCCCAGACTGTTGCAGATCTGCAAACCGTGTCTCTCGTACCACAAGGGGAGCCTAAACCAGGGGGTGACGCAAACTCCACGTTGCAGCCCGCCCCACCAGCGGTCTAACTAAGTCCAAGCCAGCGACGAGTAAGCGTCTGTGCTGAGTTGGATTGTACCAAACAGTAGATGTGGCGTCGGTCGAGCGGACTGTCGGATCGTAAGGGGAAACAGGCCAGTCGCGCCACCCCGAGGCTTCGGCGACTAGTGTGGTAGTGTTTAGTGGAGAGAAAGTATGATTGGGGGACTTCTTAAGACCACCAGCGCGGCGGCCCTTCTGGTCGCGGCTGGCTTGTCCATGGGTGTCACGCAGGTTAGCGCTGCCGACTACGGTGGTGATTGCTGCGCCGACCTCGAAGAGCGTGTGGCCGAACTTGAGGCCACCACCGTTCGTCACGCCAACCGCAAGGTCTCGCTGACCATCTCTGGCAGCGTCACGGAAGCGGTCCTGTATTGGGACGACGGCCGTGATAGCGACGTAAATGTGATCCTGCCCGACACGACCGGCGCCGGCTTCACTCTTTCGGCAGCAGGCAAGGTCAACTCGGACATCTCCGTTGGTGCCATCATGGGCATCAATGTCCGCGCTGGTGACCCGGGCGATGGCGCAAGCACGTTGGTTCCTGGCTTCGGTACTGCCGGATCTCTCCAGGTTTACTCGTTCGGCACAAACATCTCTGTCGACCAGGAATATGTCTACATCGACAGCAAGTCGGCTGGCCGTGTTTCGCTGGGCTACCGCAACGGTGCTTACAAGAGCTTCAACAACGGCGCGTTTGACCTTGGTGGCGCTAGCGGCATCCATGACTATCTGGGCGGCACGATCGACCTCGCGGCCGGCATCAATATCCGTGACGGCGTTGGCAACTTCCGTGGCTCTTGGTACAACGTCCTGAGCAATGTCGGCGGCGCCAAGGGTATGGTCATCCGTTACGACTCGCCGACAGTGGCCGGTTTCTCGCTTTCAGCGAGCTGGGGCGGACGTGACAATGCGACCGTTACTGAAGAAGATGTTGGCTCGGTTGGCTTGGCCTACAGCGGTAGCTTCAGCGGCACCGATGTGTCGGCTGGCGTGGCTTACGAAAGCCGCGACGTCACCGACGATCGTCTGACCGCTGGTCTGTCGATCTACAACGCACCGTCAGGCATCTACGTGACGGGCGAATACAACGTACAGTACGCCACGAACGATGATCCGACTACGTACTTCATCAAGGGCGGCTGGCGCAAGAATGTGAATGGCCTGGGCGAGACCAACATCTACTTGTCCTACCTTCACAGCGAAGACTTCACGGCGACTGTCGAAGGCCAAGCCTTTACGGTTGGTGCAGCTCAGGACCTCGACGCCGTTGGCGCCACTCTGTTCCTGCAGTACGACAATCGGTCGGTGGTTTCCGGCGACGCCGCACTGGGTTGCGTTGGTTCGTGCGAAGACCTCAGCACCGTCCTTGGTGGCATGCGGGTCACGTTCTGATCCATCGATCAGGGTTGACTTGGAAAGGGCACCTTCGGGTGCCCTTTCTGTTGTGGCTGGGACATGATGTTCTTCTTCGGCAAGCTCCGCTCGTGGTATTAAACCCTGGCGTTACCAGCCGAAGATGAGCTTCGTGTCCCCGTTTATGGGCACGCTGCGTGGTGTCTGGCGGCGGACCGGTTTGTGGTTACGAGGGCCGTAGGTTGGGTCGAGCCCTTCGCGAGACCGGACACGACGCGTGCGGGGAGCAGTCGCAATCGGCCAGCCGTGCCACGCCGGTGTGGTGCCCGTGGCCGTCGGGTCGCGCGAAGGGCTTGACCCGACCTACGGGTTGGCCAACACCACGCAGGTTCCGCAACTCTCCGGCAAAGTTCCACAATGCTGACGGCGCATCTGGCGGCGGACGGGTTTGTTGGCGAGGTCGAGCGTGAGCTCGGCACGGCCAAGCGCGAGACTTTTGGGCGGCTCGTACTCGCCGAGGGGCACAGTAGCCCCGTCGCCTGGGCCGCCAATTCATGGCTTGAGCCGCACCACATCGCCATCACCTCCATTGGTGACGCGGTCAAGAAGCTGAAAGCCATCCAGCGCAACTGGGCGCTCTACCCGTACGCGCACCATGGCCGCGCCAAGTTGATCGCTGAACAATTGCCCAAGGTCTCGGCCAAGCCGCTGCTGTTTCCAGCCGCCGCTCCAACAGCGCCGCTCGGCTCATGGTCACTGCTGCAACCTGACCTCATGCTGGCGTCCGCCCGCTGCAGTAGTCCGTTCCCCAATGGCGAGGCGCAGTTCGTGGAGGACAAGACCGGCCCGCCCAACCGCGCCTATCTGAAGCTCTGGGAAGCCCTGACGCTGGCCGGCGTCAAGCCCGGCCCCGGCGACCGCTGCCTCGATCTTGGCGCCAGTCCGGGTGGCTGGACCTGGGTGCTGGCCAATCTCGGCGCCGAGGTCATCGCCGTCGACAAGGCGCTGCTCGACCCCAAAGTTGCCGCGATGCCCGGCGTGTCGCATCGTGCCGAGAGCGCCTTTGGCCTCGATCCGCGCGCGCTCGGCCCCATCGACTGGCTGTTTTCCGATGTCATCTGCTACCCGGAACGCCTGTTGCGGCTGGTGGAGCGCTGGATCGCCGCCGGCACTGTCCGCCGCTTCATCTGCACCATCAAGTTCCAAGGCGACACCGACGTTGCCGCCCAAGCCGCCTTCGCCGCCATCCCCGGCTCCCGCCTGCTGCACCTTACCCATAACAAGCACGAACTGACCTGGATCAAGCTGGCATAGGGCGCGCGATCGACGCAGACGACCCAACTTGATTTCCGGCGGCTTGGACCGTTCGCACCCAAGTGATCGGGTCCAAACCCGAGCGTCTTACAGTTTGAGATGGAATCGCCGCACGACCGTAGGGGCGACCGGCGGTCGTCCCTCTTGGGTCCACCGGCACGCTGCTTATCGTGCGCATCACTGCCGCCGGCAGTAAGCCTCGCTGCTGCCGGCACGAAGTAGGGCGACCCACGGGTCACCCTTACACAAGTGCTTCCACCTGGTCCGAAGGACGCAAAGAACAGTCAGTACAACAAGTGACTCACTTCGAGTGCGGTTGTGCGGCGTCGTAGGGTGCGAAAGGCGTCTTCGCCGTATCGCACCATAGGCTGGCGCCGACGGCCGGTTTCGGTGCGATACGGCCTGCAGAAGGCCTTTCGCACCCTACATATTCGCACCCCAGTTTGCCGACGAATTCGCAGCGATTATGGTTCGAAGTGCCCTAAGTCCGCTTGTTCTGCCGGTGGTTGACGATGTCTTCCACCACGGACGGATCGGCCAGCGTCGAGGTGTCGCCGAGATTGCCGAAATCGTCCTCGGCGACCTTGCGCAGGATGCGGCGCATGATCTTGCCGGAGCGCGTTTTCGGCAGGCCGGGCGCGAACTGGATCAGGTCGGGCGTCGCGATCGGGCCGATTTCCTTGCGCACCCAGGCCTTCAGTTCGGCTTTCAATTCGTCGCTAGCCTTCTCGCCCATCATCAGCGTCACGTAGCAATAGATGCCCTGGCCTTTGATATCGTGCGGGTAGCCGACGACAGCGGCCTCGGCCACCTTCGGGTGCGAGACCAGGGCCGATTCCACTTCCGCCGTGCCGAGCCGGTGGCCGGCGACGTTGAGCACGTCATCGACGCGGCCAGTGATCCAGAAATAGCCGTCAGCGTCACGCCGGCAGCCGTCGCCGGTGAAGTATTTGCCGGGATAGGTGGAAAAATACGTCTGCACGAAGCGTTCGTGATCGCCATAGACTGTACGCATCTGGCCCGGCCAGCTGTCGGTGATGACCAGATTACCGCTGGCCGCGCCTTCGAGCGTTGCGCCCTTGTCGTCGACCAGCGCCGGCTTGATGCCGAAGAACGGCCGCGTCGCTGAGCCAGGCTTCAACTTGGTGGCGCCCGGCAAGGGCGTGATCAGGATGCCACCGGTTTCCGTCTGCCACCAGGTGTCGACGACTGGGCAGCGGCCATCGCCGACGACGCGGTGATACCATTCCCAGGCTTCCGGATTGATCGGCTCGCCGACCGAACCAAGCAAGCGCAGCGACTTGCGATCGGTGCGCTTGACCAGGTCGTCGCCAGCACCCATCAGCGCCCGGATCGCCGTTGGCGCCGTATAGAAGATGCTGACGTTCCACTTGTCGATGACGTGCCAGAACCGCGAGGCGGTCGGATAGTTCGGCACGCCCTCGAACATCAGCGTCGTCGCGCCATTGGCGAGGGGGCCGTAAAGGATGTAGCTGTGCCCCGTCACCCAGCCGACATCGGCGGTGCACCAGTAGATGTCGCCGTCATGGTAGTCGAAGACGTATTGATGCGTCATCGCGGCGTAGACGAGATAGCCGCCCGAGGTGTGCAACACACCCTTCGGCTTGCCGGTGGAACCCGACGTATAGAGGATGAACAGCGGGTCCTCGGCATTCATCGGCTCGGCCGGACAATGCGGCGAGACCTTCGCCAGCTCCTCGTGCAGCCAGCGATCACGGCTGGAATCGAACGGCACGTTGCCGCCGGTGTGCCGCACCACCAGCACCTTCTCCTTGCCCGAGCAGCGCGCCAACGCCTCATCGACGTTCTTCTTCAGCGGAATCGACTTACCGCCCCGTACGCCCTCATCGGCAGTGATGACGTAAGTGGAACCAGCGTCAGTGATGCGTCCCGCCAAGCTCTCGGCCGAGAAGCCGCCAAACACGACGGAGTGCACGGCGCCAATGCGTGCGCAGGCGAGCATGGCGTACGCGGCTTCCGGAATCATCGGCAAGTAGATGGTGACGCGGTCACCTTTGCGGACGCCGTTCGCCTTGAGCACATTGGCGAACTTGCAGACGCGCTCATACAGCTGCCGGTAGGTGATGCGCTCGTCATGGGTTGGGTCGTCGCCTTCCCAGATGATGGCGATCTGGTCGCCGCGCGAGTCGAGGTGCCGGTCGACGCAATTGGCGCAGACATTGAGGATGCCGTCCTCGTACCAGCGAATGGCCACTTTGCCAGGCCCAAAGCTGGTGTTCTTGACGACGGAATACGGCCTGATCCAGTCGATCCGCCGGCCATGCTCGCCCCAGAACCCGGCAGGGTCGGCGACGCTTTTGCGATACATATCGACATAGGTGACGTTGTCGATCCAGGCGCGGCTGGC
>JANNSA010000469.1:0-19121 GCA_031402115.1 Hyphomicrobiaceae bacterium
GCCATGGGCAAGATCGTCGCCGACCTACTGCCGCCGTTGATCCTGATCTTTCTGGTGCTCGGCACCATTTTCCAGGGCATCGCCAATTCCACCGAGGGCGGCGCCATGGGCGCGGTCGGCGCCATGGCGCTGGCGGCGGCCAAACGTCAATTGTCGTTTGACCTGGTACGCCAAGCGCTCGAACAGACGACGCGGCTGTCGGCTTTCGTCATCTTCATCCTGATCGGCGCGCGCGTATTCTCGCTGACCTTCTACGGCGTCGATGGCCATAAATGGGTCGAGCACCTGCTGGTCAGCCTGCCCGGTGGTCAGATCGGGTTCCTGATCGTCGTCAACGCGCTGGTGTTCGTGCTCGCCTTCTTCCTCGACTTCTTCGAGCTGGCTTTCATCGTCGTGCCGCTGCTTGGCGCCGCTGCCGTGGTGCTCGGCATCGACCTGATCTGGCTCGGTGTCGTGCTCGGCATCAACATGCAGACCTCGTTCATGCATCCGCCGTTCGGCTTCGCACTTTTCTATCTACGCTCGGTGGCACCGAAGGAGCCCTATGCCGATAAAGTCACGGGCCTAACCATGGCCCCGGTCACCACAGCCCAAATCTACTGGGGCGCGATCCCGTTCGTGGTCATTCAGGTGATCATGGTCGGCCTGGCGATCGCCTACCCGCAGATGATCCTGCACAACCGCGACAAGCTCGTTGATCCGGCGGCGATTGAGATCACGCTGCCGCCGGTGGGTGGGGCGCCGGATACGGCAGCGCCAGACCTCGGCGCAGCACCAGATTTAGGCGCGCCACCGGATCTGGGCGCACCGCCTGATCTAGGCACGCCACCGGCGATTGACCTGTCGACGCCGCCGGCAATCGATCTGTCGACGCCACCGACGCCGTAATCCTGTCGTAGGCGAGGCCAAGCTGTAGAACACGACCGCTGGCTTCAGCGAGGTAGTCTTGCTCGACGGACAAATCCGAAGCGTCATGCGCTGGCTTATGGCGGTGTTCTACGCCGTCGCCGGCATTGTGCATCTGCTCTCGCCCGATGCCTTCCTGCCGATTGTGCCCGACTGGGTGCCGGCGCCGCGGCTCGTGGTCTTGGCCACGGGCTGGTGCGAGATCGCTGGCGCGATCGGGCTGCTGATCCCGCGCCTTCGCTGGTGGGCCGGCGTCGCGCTCGCCGCCTATGCGATCTGCGTCTTCCCCGCCAATGTCAAGCACGCGCTGGAGCACGTCGAGGTGGCGGGCGCGCAGCTGAGCTGGTGGTACCACGCGCCACGGCTGGCATTGCAGCCGCTGCTGGTGTGCTGGGCGCTGTATGCTGGAAGCGTCATCGACTGGCCGTGGCGGCGGACCGGCTAACGGATGCGACTGGCTAGGCGGCGGAACGGCCCTGCATCGCGCGTTGTTTCAGTTTGAACATTGCAAGGTTAGCATGGCGCTTCTCGATGCGTTCCAGCGCCTTCGCCCGGCTGGTGCTTGCAGCGGTCCGAGCTACAAACAGTGAAGCCAGCTCAACCGCTTCAGGCTGACCGACGGCGGCATCGTTTCCGAGTTTGGTGAACACAGGACGAAACTTGGCTTCGTCTCCGAGCGCTGCTTCCAGGCGTCGAAGATAGTCATTCACCAATTCGACATCAATCACGGCGCGCTCCCGTTTCCTGGGCTGCTTTCCTGACGCAGACGCTACCGCCGACTTGTTGGATCGCTGGTTAACGTTCCTCACTCCATCACTCCTTTAAGAGCAACTGTATGAGCTACCAGAACGAATCTCAATGGATAGCAGAGCACTACCGCTTCTTGTCATCAATGCGGCGCAGGATTTCATCCCCAAGCCTGTCATAGGCTCTGCGGATGTCTTGCACCGCAGTACTGCCGCCGGTTGCCGAGCCGTACAGCACAGCCTTACCAGCCTTGCGGCTGATCTCCGCCTTGTTTGGAATAAAGCACTCAATGGGCAACATAGGTGCCGCTTGACTAGCCCGCAACGCAGAGCCTGCCTCGTCCAAGGCTGCACAGATGGCATCTCTCGTCGAAGTCACGGCATCAGCCTCATAGTCGGCCAAAGCATCATCCCTGACGTGCCCATTGGCATCGACGGTCGAGCGCGCTGTCATGTTTCCGAACGCTCCGAGAAGGCTCAGATGTGGCCAAAGAGATTGGTTCGTTACAAGCTGACCGACAAAACCTCCTGTACCAACGGCAGACAGGTCATCCAAAACAGTCGGCAGCAGCACGTGGGTCGCGGCGGCGAGCGCCTGGATGCAGCCGGTAGTGAGCCTGGGAGGTGCGTCTATGAGTATGATGTCAAAACGATCCTGCACTTTCGGATCATGGAGCAAGCGCGCCAAGGTAAAACGTATGTCGTCAGAACGCTTTGCGACGAGCCATTCAACCATGACTCGGTTTTCGGTTGCCGCGAGAGAATAATAAGACGGGATGCAGCGTGCTGTTGCAATGCCATCGACAGCCGCCGTACTCGTTAGCAGCCAGTCGCTATTTCTGCCATCAACAAGCATAGACGCTTTGCTTGGATTGCTGTCGTTCTGAAGATTGAGGCTTTCAGCGTAGTCTTCTTGAGTAAGGATCGTTTCAGACAAACTGCCCTGAAAGTCCAGATCAATCGCAAGAACTCGTTTGTTGTGCCGGATCGCAAAGTAACCAATCAGATTGGCCACCGTTGTCGTTTTTCCTACGCCACCCTTCAGGTTAGCCACGACAATGATCGGCTTACTGATTTTTAGTGCACGCCCGAAATCAACTGGCGGCTGAATTGGGATCGACTGCGCCAGCCATATCCCTTTGCTGGAGGACGACACAGCACTTTCTGCCCGCTTGAGGCGACGCAGTGCGTCCCAAGTTGCAATGATCCAAGGTCGCACCCAGCGCCAAGTCGAAAAGCAAATGGCTCCAAGAGCCGAAACAATGATCGAGCCGACAATGCCGTAGACCCATGCCCACGGAATCGTGATGTTGAATGCTTGCGAAGCTTCCATTGTACGCTACTTGCTCCCAAGGAGCCTTGACAGTAGGTCCAAGTTCGGAAACGTCTACGTCGCATCCATACGGAACATCACTGTCGCACTTGCGTGTGGTATTTGGCCAACGCGCGCGTCGCCAAATCTCTCCCTGCCCCCGCCCGCCTAAACCAGCATCTTGCCCGCCTTGCCAATCGCCCGGCCGACCTCCTCGTCGGTGACGTTTTCGCCGAGCAGCATTTCGTTGTGGGCCTTGCCGGACGGGATCATTGGGAAGCAATTGGCCGTTGCCGAGACGCGGCAGTCGAACAGCACTGGCTTTTTGCTTTCGATCATTTCCATGATCTTGTCGTCAAGCTCATCGGGCCTTTCGGCACGGATGCCGTGGCCGCCATAAGCTTCGGCCAGCTTCACAAAATCGGGCAGGCTTTCCATGTAGCTGCTCGACAGCCGGTTGCCGTGCAGCAATTGCTGCCATTGCCGGACCATGCCCATGTACTGGTTGTTAAGGATGAACACTTTGACCGGCAGGTTGTGCTGCACCGCCGTCGACATTTCCTGGATATTCATCAAGATGGAGGCATCGCCAGCGATGTCGATGCACAGCGCACCAGGGTGCGCCGTCTGCGCGCCGATCGCCGCAGGTAAGCCATAGCCCATGGTACCGAGGCCGCCCGAGGTCAGCCAGCGGTTTGGCTCCTCGAAGCGGTAGAACTGTGCTGCCCACATCTGATGCTGGCCAACTTCGGTGGAAATGTAGGTGTCACGATCCTTGGTCAGCGCATACAGCCGCTCGATCGCCAATTGCGGCATGATCACATCTTTGTTCGGCGTGTACTTCAGGCAGTCGCGGGCGCGCCATTTCTCGATGTCAGCCCACCACGCCTTCAGCGCCCTTTTGTCGATCGCGACGTGCTTGGCCTTCCAGGTGGCGATGAAATCCGCCAACACGTTGGCAATGTCGCCGACGATCGGCACCTCCACCTTGACGTTCTTGTTGATGGACGATGGATCGATATCGATGTGGATCTTGCGTGAATTCGGCGCGAAGGCGTCGAGACGGCCGGTGATGCGGTCGTCGAAGCGCGCACCAACGCAGACCATTACGTCGCAGTCGTGCATCGCCCAATTGGCTTCGAAGGTGCCGTGCATGCCGAGCATACCAAGCCATTGCGGATCGGCCGCCGGGAAGGCGCCGAGGCCCATCAGCGTCGACGTGATCGGGAAGCCCGTCAGATGCACGATCTCGCGCAGCAGGCGGCTGGCTTCGGGGCCGGAATTGATGACGCCGCCGCCAGTGTAGAACAGCGGTTTGCGCGCCGTTGACAGCAAGTCGACAGCGCGCGCGATGGCGCCAGCCTCGCCCCTGACGCGCGGATGATAGGTTTTGTGGGTGATGTTCTCGGGGCCAACATAGGTCCCGGTGGCAAACTGAATATCCTTGGGGATATCGACGACCACCGGACCAGGCCGGCCGGTGCGCGCCACGTAAAACGCCTCGTGCAACACGCGCGGCAAGTCCTCGATGCGCTTGACCAGCCAATTGTGCTTGGTGCAGGGCCGCGTGATGCCGACCGTATCGCACTCCTGGAAGGCATCCTGACCAATCAGATGCGTCGGCACCTGCCCGGTGATGCAGACCACCGGAATCGAGTCCATCAGCGCGTCGGTCAACCCGGTCACGGCATTGGTAGCGCCAGGGCCTGAGGTCACCAGCACGACGCCGGTTTTGCCTGTCGAGCGCGCATAGCCCTCGGCCGCATGCACGGCGCCGCCCTCCTGGCGCACCAGGATGTGCTGCACTTTGTCCTGCTGGAAGAACTCGTCATAGATCGGCAGCACGGCGCCGCCTGGATAGCCGAAGACGTGCTCGACGCCCTGGTCGGCCAGCGCCGTCAACACCATCTCGGCGCCCGTCATCGTGCGTGCCATGACCGTCAAAGCTCCTTGGATAGCAACAATGTCCCTCACCGGTTCCGGCCACAACCGCCAGCGTCCGCCGACCAGCAACCAGACACCTGAGAGCGCAATCGCCAGGGCCATGCCCGTGCTGCACTGCGAAACTAAACGGTAAACGCAAACCCCGAACGCGGTCAACACGTTCGGCAGGCAAGTTGGGCAAGTTGGGGGGCGTGGCTTAATGCTCCGCCGCCATCAGACGAGAGGCAGGTCGACCGCGTTACCGATGATCCCAATGCCGTTACGGTGTCGTGCCCGACTGACCACCGCCCTCGGTTACTTTGTTCATCAGATCCTTGGCCTGTTGTTTGGCCTGCTCAGTCATCTCCTTAGTTTTCTTGAGTGCCTCATCGAGCATCGGTTTGGCTTTATCGCGGGCCTGCTCTGACAGGTCGACCATCTTCTCGACGCTCTGTGCCGACAGCTCCTTGGTCTTGTTCCACAAGGACTTGAAGAACCCCTGCTTGGGACGGAGCTTTTCAATCGGTAGTGCTTTGACGGTGCGAATAAGGTCTTCCTGGTCACGCTTCAGGGTGGCGTTGTCGACGCGTTCGCTGGTGCCCGTCACGATCAGCATCGGTGTGCAAGCGGTGATGATCTTGGGCACCACCTTATTCCACTTTGGCGACGCGATCTCCGTCTCTTCGGCATAATAGATCTTCTCGCCGTTCAGCTCTTGGCGCAGAATGGCGCGGTCGATCACCGGCACGATGCTGCCACCGCCTTCCTGGATGCTCTTGAAGCGCGGGTTCGACGGGTCGGCGAACTGCACGAACAGGGTCACCACATCATCGGCAGTCATGGCTTGCGTGATGGCAGCGTCGGCGCTTTCGGCGTAAGTCACGTCCTGCGCCAACCCAAGTCCCTGCGGATCGATCTGCTGCAGATATTCAAACGTCGCGGCGCTGCCGCTCTTGACCGGCGGCAGCACGAATTTGAGTTGGCTGGCCGCCGCCGCGATCTGGCCAAAGCTGGTCAACTGCTTGTTGCGCGTCACCATGAATAGGCACTCGCGGGCGATGTCGTTGCGGATCGGCGTCAGCAGATTGCCGCCACCAAGCCGTTCCCGCTCCAGCGCGTAAACGTCAAACTGGGTGTAACCGACCTGGATCGGATCAGCGACCGAACGCTGGATGTTCTCCCGCGAGCCTTCCGAGGGTGTGCACACATAGTCAAACTGATTGTCCTTCAGTGCCTTCTCCAGCAGCGGACAGAATGTCTGCGCATAAGCGCCCGAACTGCCGGCTGTATTGATCTGGCTGGCGAGCGCTGACGAAGCGCATACGGCGCCAAGCGCCAGCGCGGCAGCACCTGTCAGCAAAGGGGGCAACAGGGAACGCATGGCGTGATCTCCAGAATGGCTGTGCATCAGCACTACATAGCAAGCGATTGCGGCGGCAACAGTATTTCCGCAGGGACCGCATTCCGCCCGGCTATCACGGAGCTCGCCAGGATCATGTGCCGTCATCACGTGCTGGGAGAATGTGATTGACTGGGTGTTGTGGCCTGGCTGCAACCAACAGCGGCGCTGCGGCCGTGTACAAGGTCAGGATGGTGTTGTTGCTGCGTATCGGCGTGTTGATTCTTGTGTGCTCCGGGCTGCTGGCCTGCGCGAGCGCGCCCGGCCGCAATTTCGTGCCCGAGGCACTGGCCTCCGAAGCGCGGCTGCCGGGCCTTGATGACATCCGCATTTGGGGCGATGAGCCGCCCGCCAGCCTCGGCCGCTTCATTCGCCGTGATGGGCCGCTGATCGCAGCTAAGCTTGACGCGCGTGCCGCCGCCGGTAAGTCGCTGGTCTCCAACATGCTAGTGCTGACCGGAGGCGCCGATGATGGTGCATTTGGTGCCGGTGTGCTGGTCGGCTGGACCGAACATGGCGACCGGCCGCAGTTTGACCTCGTCACCGGCATCAGCGCCGGCGCCCTGATCGCGCCCTTCGCTTTCCTCGGCTCCGAGCACGACGCGGAATTGCGCGATCTGTTCACGCAGTACACGGCTGAACAAATCTACTCGACCGAGATCCTCAGCGGCATTCTCGGCGGCAATTCGCTCGCTGACAGCGCGCCGCTGGAGAAGCTGATTGAAACCTATGTCGACCGGCGTTTCTTGCGGCGCATCGCCCAGGAACGGGCGCGGGGCCGGCTGCTCTTGGTTGGTACCACCAACATCGATGCCCAGCGCCCGGTCTATTGGGACATGGGCCGCATCGCCCAAAGCCGCCACAAGGACGCGCCGGCGCTGTTCCGCAAAGTGCTGCTCGCCTCTGCCGCCATTCCTGGCGTGTTCCCGCCGGTACGCTTCCCGGTCGAGGCCGACGGCAAGTCCTATGAAGAGTTACATGTCGATGGCGGCACGACGCGCAACGCCTTCCTGTCGCCATCGGATTTCAGCTTCCGGGCGCTCGATGCCGAGCTCGGCCGCCAAGTCGCGCGCCGGCTGTTCGTGGTGCGCAACGGCAAGCTCGAGCCAGAATACATCGCCACCAAGGAAACCGCCGTGGTAATCGCCCAGCGTTCGCTGGAAACTGTTTTGAAAGGCCAGACGTTGGGCGATCTGGTGCGCATTTATGACCGCACGCGCCGCGACGGCATCGACTTCAACCTCGCCGCCATCCCGCTCGCATTCAAAACGCCACGTGCCAAGCCGTTCGACAAGGCCTACATGGCGGCGCTGTTCCAACTCGGCGAGGCAGAAGCCCGGGCGGGTTTCCGTTGGTTGAAGAAACCGCCGAACGCGATAGCAGCACGCTGAGCTCTGGCACGTTTGGCACGATGCTTGCTTCAATCACAGACATCGACTTCCTCCTTCTTGCTCCTACGACCTCAAAGCGCGCCCGGTCCCTTCCGACCCGGCGCGCTTTTTTTGCACTGGCGGTGCTGCGGCGTAGGCTGGGCTGAGCCCGTCGCGAAGCCCAGCCTACGGCAGCACGCGCCCCGCAACAGCGTCCAGCTTCGCCATTAGCGCCGGATCGCGGGCATCCTTAGGCGTGATAATGGCCACGTCGAGGGAACGGTCGGAACCGATCGGGCAGAGTTCGTGCTCGGCCGGGAACTCGCGGGCGATGCGCGCGATCAGCCCTTGCGCGCGATGAGCATTGTCCATCAGCACGCGAATGACCGAGGCGACATCGACGGCGGCGTGGCCCTCGTGCCAGCAATCAAAGTCAGTGACCATCGCAACTGTCGCGTAGCAAAGTTCGGCCTCGCGTGCCAATTTGGCTTCCGGCATGTTGGTCATACCGATCACCGAGCAGCCCCACGAGCGGTAGAGCTGGCTTTCAGCGCGGGTCGAGAACTGCGGCCCCTCCATGACGATGTAAGTGCCGCCGCGTGTGTAAGCGATTTGCTCGGCGTCCGCTGCCCGGGCAATGCGGTCGACGAGACCAGGACTGATGGGATCGGCCATCGAGACGTGCGCGACGCAGCCGTTGCCAAAGAAGCTCTTCTCCCGCGCAAAGGTCCGGTCGATGAACTGGTCGACTAGGACGAAATGGCCCGGCGCCAACTCCGCCTTGAGCGAGCCGCACGCCGACACCGAAATCAGATCAGTGACCCCGGCGCGCTTCAGCACATCGATGTTAGCGCGATAGTTGATATCGGTTGGCGACACGCGGTGACCGGGCCCGTGCCGCGGCAGAAACACGATTGGCCGGCCGCCAATCTCGCCGAACCGCAAGTCGGCCGAAGGCTCGCCCCATGGCGATGTCACGCGCTCGGAGCGGGCGTTTTCCAAACCTGGCAACTCGTACAAGCCGCTGCCGCCGATAATCCCCAACACGGCCTTGACCATTTCGAGACTCGCTATGTTAATCGCCGCCAACCGTGTCAGCAGCTCGTCAAGCCTTCGGACCGCCCTCTCCGACCGGACGCGGCGTATGCCGGCCCAAGGTGCGAATGCGGTCATACATGACGATGGCGCCGGCCATTGCCACGTTGACGCAGAACGCTGTCGGTATCTTCACGATGTAATCACAGCGCGCGACGATTTCCGGCGCCAGGACGCCCTTCTCAGGGCCAAGCACATAAGCCGCACGCAACGGATGGCCGAAACTCGGAAGGTCGATCGCGCCCTCAATCAGTTCGATGCCGACCAGGGCACAGCCCTCCGGCAGCCGCATATCGGCAGGTGTGTCCCAAGCATAAAACGGCACGTGCCCGCGCGACTTGGAGGTGTCGGAGTTCTGCTCGTCGGCGCGCACGCGCGAGCCGACCGTAAAGAAGAACGAGGCACCGAAGGCGTGCGACGAGCGCATCAGATTGCCAACATTCATTGACTTGGAAACGCGGTCGATGCCGATGGCGAAATAGCCGCGCTGACTGATGTGTTCCGTCACGATGATCCATGCGTCGAGCGGCTGAAAGTACGACCGGGTGCTGCACTTGCGGCTGAACCCGGAAGCGCGGGATCTGCAAGGGCGGCACGCGCTAACTCGCGGTGCCTCGCGGTGATGTGACTGGCGACGGCGCGAATGGCAAGCGCCAGCACCGCCGCATCGTCCGTGTAGCCGAGCCCGAAGATGAAATCCGGGATCACGTCGATCGGCATGATGAAGTAGCCGAGCGCACCGAGCAGCGTCGCGCGCACCCTGAGTGGTGTCGCCGGATCGGTGGCGCAATAGTACGCAGCAACCAGATCAGTCGCGAACGGCACCTGGCGCACCACCCGCTTCAGCGACGTCCAGAAGCTGGCTTCCACTTGCCACTGCTTTTCTGCGAACTGCTCAGGCGGCAAGATTTCGCCATCGAGCGGCGGGGCGCCGTGGTCACTTTGGGGCGCGGAATTGGATGGGGCGGATTTGGGCATTGCGGCAATCATCCTTGATCGGCAAGTCAGCACTAACCTCAGTGCAGAGTTGCAACGCCCTCTCGTAAATCGCGCAGGCCCAAGAGTAATCCCAGCAAAGATGGGCCGAGGCAATTGCGGCGGGCTCATGGCAGGCCTAGTAAGCATGAGGATCGAAGTGAATTGTCCTGGCTCGACTTGTGCGCTGGTTGGAGTACGGTGCGCCGTGCTCAGACCAATTTGTTGGGGTGGGATGTCAGCAGCTTAGGTTTTGGCCAAGGCCAACGACCAAGCTGATGGTCGGGATACGGCGAACGTGACGTTGCGGGTAGCTTAGAGTGGCGAAAGGCGTGCTTCAATGAAGCGTGCGCGAGAGTTTAAACGGGCCGGCGCAGCGCTGACGGTGCTGGAGGCGCGAACGCGTCTGATCGCGGCGCGCCAGCTTCGCCAAGGTCCAGCGCTGCCGTGGCGGGCTATGGCGCTGTCGGGCGCGCTTCTGCTGATGCTGCCTATCGTCCTGTTCGCCGTCAGCGAGCGGCAGGCCTGGTTGGCGTCACAGTCACAACTAGCCACAGCCGTTGACGATGAAGAAATGCAGATTTCGGGCTCTGTGTCCCTGACTGAGAGCAACGCCATGGAGTGGATGGTGACCGGGCGGCCAGGCGAGGCGGCGATTAAGGCGGCGCGTGCCAAACAAGCCACCCGCCGCAACCGCTCTGGCTTATTCACCACGCGCGCGCCCAGCCTGTTCGGCGACGAAGCGCCAGCGCGGGTGCGCACATTCGTCGCGCCGGTAGTGCGGGCGCGGCCGGCGCCGCAGTCGCAGCCGGACTATGTTCAATCGGTCAAACACTACCGCACCTTGTGCGTGCGCACCTGTGACGGCTTCTACTGGCCCATCAGCTACGGCACGACGCGCGACGATCTGCCGGATGATGCGGCCGTCTGCAAAGCCAGCTGTGGCTCGCCCGTGAAGCTGTACATCCACGACAATCCCGGTCAAGAAATCGAGCAGATGAGCGATCTCAACGGCGGCAAGTACACGGCGACGCCAACGGCATTTGCCTATCGCTCAGCCCTGAATGCATCGTGCCAATGCAAGCCCGAGCCGTGGGCGCAGGCCTCGCTCGACCGCCACCAGAAGTACGCCGAGCTGGTTAAGGCTGGCAAAATGAAGCTGGTGCAGAATAAGCCGTTCAAGGCGCGCAACGTCGAAGTTCGCCGCATCGCCACGGTCAGCGTTAAGACAGTCCGCCGCACCGCCGCAGCCGACTTCGGCAGTGCCGGACTGATCAAGGTAGCGCCGGCGCGCAAGCGCGCTAGTCGCGCGCCGGTGTTTGAGAGTGCTCTGACTGGCCAAGTCAACTTCTCTGGCCGCTCGACACTGCGGATTGCGGCGCCACGGCGCGCCGCAGCAACCGCCCGCCGCGCCATCGTCTACCCCGAACAAATGCCAAAGTGGATGCGGTAACTCGAGTTCATAGAACGCACCAACGGTTCAGTACCACTCATACGAACTCCCAACTGGCGATAACCGGCGCCGCGCCTTCGTCGTCCTCGATCCGCGATAGGCCGGTGGCGCACACGGCTTGAGGATGACGTGTCACCGTTTTCGTGGGGTTGGTATTCGATTTTACCGCCCACGGGATACGGAGCAAGCATTCATGCGCTTGGACAATGCCGCAAGCGATTGCAGCTGAGCCAGTCCCAAGGCCGTCACATGTGGATGACGCGACCGTAGGCGTCGAGCACGGATTCGTGCATCATCTCTGACAGTGTCGGATGCGGGAAGACGGTGGCCATCAACTCGGCCTCCGTCGCCTCCAGCGTCTTAGCGATAGCATAGCCCTGGATCAGTTCCGTCACCTCGGCGCCAATCATATGGGCACCAAGCAGTTCGCCGGTCTTGGCGTCGAACACGGTCTTGATCAAGCCTTCCGGCTCGCCGAGCGCAATCGCCTTGCCGTTGCCTTGGAACGGGAAGCGGCCAACCTTGATGGTGTAGCCAGCCGCCTTGGCTGCAGCTTCCGTTAAGCCAACCGAGGCAATCTGCGGGTTGCAATAGGTGCAGCCGGGGATGCGGGTCTTGTCGAGCATGTGCACGTCGGCGTGGCCGGCGATCTTCTCGACGCAGATGACGCCCTCGTGGCTCGCCTTGTGCGCCAACCAAGGGGCGCCCGCCACATCGCCAATTGCCCACACACCCGCCACGCCGGTCGCGCCAAAGCCGTCGGTGACGATGTGACCTTTCTCAACCTTGGCCCCGGCTGCTTCCAGGCCAAGGCCCTCAACATTGCCCGTGATGCCGATGGCGACGATCACCCGGTCCACTGTCAGGTCGCTGGTTGTGCCATCCTTGCCCTGCAGCGTCGCTGTCACCTGATCGTCGCCGCGCTGCAGCGCCGTCACGCTGGTTCCCGTGAGGATACGCATTTTCTGTTTCTCGAACGCCTTGCGCGCCAGGCCGGAGATTTCCTCGTCCTCGACCGGCAGCACACGGTCCATTATCTCGACCACGGTCACCTCGGCGCCCATGGTGCGGTAAAAGCTGGCAAACTCGATACCGATCGCGCCAGAACCGATCACCAGCAGCGATTTTGGCATTGCCTTCGGCACCATGGCGTCCTTGTAAGACCAGACCAGTCGGCCATCCGATTCGAGACCCGGCAATTGCCGGGCTCGCGCGCCAGTGGCGATGATAATGTTCTTGGCTATCACCGTGTCGCCTGTCGCGCCGTCTCGGCCCGTGACGCCAACCCGGCCGTTGCCGAGAAGCTTGGCGGTGCCGTCGACGACTTGCACTTTGTTCTTCTTCATCAGAAAGCCGATGCCGGCTGTCAACTTTGCGGCAATCTTACGCGAGCGCTGCACCACCTTGTCGAGATCGAAGCGCACGCCATCGACAGCGAGCCCAAAGTCATCGGCATGATTGATCTGATGATAGACCTCCGCCGAGCGCAGCAGCGCTTTGGTCGGGATGCAGCCCCAGTTGAGACAGATGCCACCGAGATGCTCGCGCTCGATCAGCACCGTCTTTAGCCCTAGTTGCGCCGCCCGGATTGCCGCCACATAGCCGCCAGGCCCGCCACCGATCACGGCGAGATCACAGGAGATGTCGGTCATGGCGCCACTGTCCTATCCTTGGAGCGCGGCTGCTGGGCCCCGTTCCATCATGCGAAAAACCCGGACCATTGATCCGGGTTTTCAACGCGTCCACTGTTGTCAGCCTGCTGTCAACCGGGTGGCAGCTGGCACTGATTGCCCAGATACTGCTCAAGCAACCCATTGTAACGGCTGATCTGGGCGGCGGACTCCGCCGAAACCTTGCGGCCGGATTGCTGCGCTTCAATCTTGCCGGGCACGCCTTGGGCGTCCAGCCGGTTCAGCTCGGCGCGCGTCGACTTGCAATCGCTGCCACCAGCGAAACCGACCTGCGTCGGGCCATTGGAAGCGCAACCCGACAGGGTCGCCGCTATCGCCACACCCAGCACCGCAACCAAAACCTTGCCGCTGACCATCTCGTGCCTCCATCTCGAACCGTCAAATTCTGTCCTTGGAAAACCACGCCAGCGCCGTGAGTTCAACCAGTGCCGCGTTCACACACAGCAAACAAGGGCCACATTGTGGCAAATGCGTCTCAGTTACCTACACCAGCATCCGCACCGGGTCTTCGACATAGCCCTTGAAGGCTTGCAGCATAGTGGCACCCAGCGCGCCATCAACAACGCGATGATCGCACGACAGCGTCGCTGACATCATGGTGGCGACTGCCAGCTTGCCATCGACGACAATGGCTTGCTCCTCGCCAGCGCCGACTGCCAGGATGGTGGCGTGCGGCGGGTTGATGACAGCGTCGAACTTCTTGATGCCGAACATGCCGAGATTGCTGATTGACGTGGTGCCACCCTGGTACTCATGCGGCGCCAGCTTGCGCGATCGCGCGCGTCCAGCCAAGTCCTTCATTTCATTGGATAGTTCCGCCAAAGTCTTCAGGTCGGCGTGGCGCAACACCGGCGTGAACAAGCCACCTTCAACGGCAACGGCAACGCCAACGTCAATGCGCTTGTGACGCAGCATGCCGCCTTCCGTCCACGTTGCATTGGCGGCTGGCACATCGCGCAGCGCCAGCGCCAGCGCCTTGATCAGGAAGTCGTTGACCGACAGCTTGTAGGCGCCGGGTCCTTCCTTTGGCGACCGGCTGTTGAGCCGCTCGCGCGCCGACAACATCTGATCCAGCCGGCATTCCACTGTCAGATAGAAGTGCGGGATAGTGGTCTTGGATTCCACCAGCCGCTTGGCGATGATCTTGCGCATGGTGTCATGCGGCAGCACCTCGTAGGTGCCTTTTTCGTACAAGGCCAACACCTTGTCGTCGGCCATCGCCTTGGGCAGGACTGCTGGCGCCGTTGCTGGAACTTGCGCTGTCGCCGCAGCAGTTGCCGTTTGCCTACCTGTGGCTGCACTCGTTGGCGCAGCGGTGATATCGCGGCTGACAATGCGGCCGTGCGGACCTGAACCGGTGACGTTGGCGAGCACGACGCCAGCCGCTTTGGCGAACCGCTTGGCCAGCGGCGAGGCGTAGATGCGGCCATTCTCCAGCGCTGAGGCAAGCGCCGCTCCGGCCGTTGCGGTAACGGCTACTCGTGGTGCGGCCGGCACGGCGGCAACAGCGGCAGCGACGCCCGATTGAGTTGGCGCTACAGCCGGCGCTGGCGCCGCGACCGTCGCATCGACGCTCTCGCCTTCCTCCAGCATCATGCCGATCTGGCTGTTGACTTTAACGCCCTCCGTCCCGGCCGCTACCAGGATGCGGCCCATGATGCCCTCATCGACGGCTTCAACTTCCATGGTTGCCTTGTCGGTCTCGATCTCGGCAATCACGTCACCCGATCTGACCTTCTGGCCTTCCTTGACGAGCCAGCGCGCGAGCTTGCCCTCCTCCATGGTCGGCGACAGGGCGGGCATCAAAATCGGAGTCGGCATGGGCGGGGCGCTCTGCTGAGTGATGGCTGGCCTGAGAACACTGGTAGCGTCAGGCATAATCCGGAAGCGGCCTGCCTGGCCAGTCCTGATCGCGTTGTTCGGTGCCAGCGGAACCAGGCAACTAGCCTGGGGCGGTCGGAATGAAGTTGCGATCTGGCAGCGTTTGCTCGCCATCCGCGGGACTTGCTAGCCAGAGATTGGCCAGCGAGAGATTGGGATCGGCCAAGTCGAGTGGTACCGCAAGGTGCGAGGAATAGTGCAACGCGGCGCGCTGATCCTGCATCAGCACGACACCTTGATCGCCGCCGATAGGCCGGCGTAGCATGGCCAATGTAAGGTCCACGGCAATTGGATCGAGTTCGTTGATTTCATCCGCCAGCCGGTGGGCCCAGGCGCGCTCTGGCCCCCTATCGGCCATCAGGGCCGCGACGATCTCGGCAAGGCTGTCGCCAGCGAACGCCCTCTCGATCAATCCTTCATGGGTTGCGAAGTCGCCAGTTTCGGCTGAACTTCCGGGCGCGACATGCCGGTCATCAAGCACGGGATCGACACAATCCGCCTGTGCCAACTCTGCCGCGATCGCCGCAAAATGCGGTGTGGCAATGCAATGCGTCACCAATCCCCACCGCCACGCCGCAGCGCGACCCAGTGGCCGGCCAGACAAAGCGAAGTAGGCGCCGAGATGCCCGGGCAACCGTCCCAACGCCGCAGTCAACCCAAGATCAGGGATCCAACCCTGGTGTAGATCGTCGATCACAAGAGCATAGGTGTCGCCCGCGATCTTATGCGTGCCTGCCAGGGCCAAAGCTGCCGCCGCGCCGCCATGGGTTGCATCAACCAGAGCGACAGCCGGTTTGCTGAAGCGATCGACCTGCCAGACGAGTTGATGATGCGCGATGGCTTCCGCGCCTTTTGGTGCGCTCGATGGTATGACGGCACCGGGCGCATCGGTGATATTCATAACGGCGCAATAGACATTGGGATTTGCCTGCCAGCGCGCATAGGCTTGAGCCAGTGCCGCAAGTGCGCCGGCGTCGAGCCGCCGTGCCGTGCCCGGCAACTGTACCGTACCGGCTGCTCCAGTCATGCCGACCGGAGCAGTAGTCTTTGCTCCCGATACCGCACCGCCATCCGCCGCCGTCATGCTAAGGGCACCTTGTTGCCATGATTTCGAGGCCAACTGATTGGCATGGACCGCCCTTGCCGGGCAAGCAGCCTTGGCATTCCGGCGGTTCAGCGGTCGCACGGCGTGGATTCAAATTGACGGGAACATAAGTGCGTGGCGGGAACCCGGATTGCCTTTTTCCTGATGCTGCTGGCAGCGCTCTTGCTGCCGGCCGCCGATGCTTTTGCCAAGAAGCGGCGCGGCCGCAAGGCGCCCGAGAAAGCCAGCATTGCGCGGCCGGTCGAACCTGCCGCCGTCCAGGCAGCCGAACCCTATGAAGCTCCGACCACCTTCGAGGAGCCGGCGGTGCCGCCGGATCTGAATGAAACCGCCGTTATGCCAGGCGTCAAGACGACTGCCGCCGATGGCGCCGAAACGACGGCAACTGCGCCAGCTTCGGCCGCGCCGGCGGTCACCGCGCCTGCCAATCCCGTGGCTGTGCCCACCAGCAAGCCAGCCACCAGCGTGGTGGATGCATCTGGCAAAGTCTACACGCCAACGGGCGACGCTGCGGTTGATGCAGCGCATGCTGAATGCGAGCGCCTGTTCAAAGGCCGCAAGCTGGTGTTCAGCTATCTGCCGCCGATCAGTCAAGGGTCCTGTGGCACGCCGCAACCCGTGGAAGTGTCGGCGTTTGGCGAGCCGCCGGTTAAGGTAACGCCAGCCGCCACGATGAATTGCGCGATGCTGGCGAAGCTCGACAGCTGGTTCACGGAAGAATTGCAAGGGTTGGCGCGAAAGCACCTGCAGGCGCCGATCGCGCGCATCGAAAACGCCACCAGCTATCATTGCCGCAATCGCTATGGCGATCCGAACGAAAAACTGAGCGAACACGCCAGGGCCAACGCGCTCGACATGTCGGGTTTTGTCACGAGTTCGGGCCTGCGTTTGAGCGTCGCCTCTGACTGGGGGCCGAACCTGCGCGATCTCACCGCCGTGGCACGGGCCGCCGAGGCCGCCAAGCAAAACAAGCTGGCCGAGGCCGCTGAAAAACAAGCAGCGGCCGAAACCGCTGCGCTGGCCAAGATTAAAGCTGGCGAAGCCCGTGCCGTGCTCGCCAAGGCCGACGTCAACGCGGCAGGCGCACTGTCAGCCAAGGAACGCAAAGCCGCTAAGCTGGCAGTTGAAGCCGCTGCTGAAGCCGCCAAGGAAGGCGCTGCGCTGGATGCCAAAAGGGCGATCAAAGCGGAACTCGAGGCAGGGGTGCACAAGCGTGGCCGTGCCCGCGACAAGGAATTGACCGCAGAGGCCGCGCGGCTTGGTGTCAAGCAGCCGGGACCTACCACCAGCCGCGCCCGCTTCCTGCACGCTGCCCACGCCTCAGCCTGCACGATGTTCGGCACCGTGCTCGGCCCCGAAGCCAATGCTGCCCACCGCGATCACTTCCACGTCGACCTGACGCCGCGCCGCAACTCTTCGTACTGCCAATAGCGGCACGCGGCGAAGCCCCGGCTCAGCACCGACACTATTGCACGCGCACAAATGAAAAAGCCGGACTCCAGGGGAGCCCGGCAGGACTTCAACGCGCCCGTTGGGGGCAGGCGCAAGTGCCCGGCGTTGTGCCTGGGCACGCGAAGGTGTTCAAGGGAGGGAGCAAACCTTCGCCGCTGTCCGTCACAGCAGACCAATTATCAGACAAGAACGCTCCGCGCGCAACCCGTGTACCGAAGAACTGCCATGCAGAAAACGCATAGTCAGGATGTAACACCACGTTACTGAATTGCAGCCCAAAGGATACACCGGCCACTCAGTCAAGTACTGCGTCGATCGAAGCGTGCCACCAACCCGCTTCTAATGTACAAGGGCTGCAATCTACTGAACATGTTTATTGCCAAGGCAAGACCGCTACGCCAAGCAGAAATCCGAACATGGCCGACACAAACGATAACACGACAGACAAGCGAAACCCAATCATAACAGATGGATTTGAATGTCTCCAGTAATATCGAAACATGGCGAGCGCATTGGCCTTGCTAATATCAAGATCCTGGGTCATCCCCTTCTCTTGAATGCCGATCTTTAGACGATCATCATACTCCAGACAGATAACTTTCTCATCGACCGGCAAGAGCCTAAACAGCGTCAAAACAGATGCTCCGTTGCACGAGATTCTTACCAAATCGTGCCGCCGGAGACGAAGCTTTGCAAGTGGTGACGTTTCAATTAAATTCTGAGATATTCTCACAATACCTTGGCCATAGTCGCGGCTTCCGGTATTGTACTTCGAGAACCCTTCCACAACCGCCCACACTCGCATAGCCTACCTATGTTCTGAATTGATCTTTTATAGTCTTGACTAGTCTTCGTCCTCTAGTTCTGCGTGCGGGCTATGGAGTTGCAGGGCTGTATTATACATCTTTTTCTCACCTTTTTCCAATCTTGTTCGGAAGTCTTCATCTGCAATATTCATCCTCGATTGACCAATCTGTGTGAGAAATCGGACATTTTTCGATGCCATTCGCCGCGCAGTTGCTGTATCACCCAGGTCAAAAGACGCACACATTATGGTATCGACAAACTCTGTATGAGACTCAACATACCTCCTGTAAGGCCTGCGACGCAACAACTCCAAATAACTGGACATTTGAATGGAAAAGTCATTTTGGTGCCCTTCATTTCGCTGCCTCTTAGCTCGTCCCAAAAGTGTCATTGCCCATAGGGCGTTATTCACACACTTAGCTGCTAAATAGGCAAAACCGCTATTGATCCCTACTTGCTCAATGGCAACTCGAGCAACCTCCTCACCAGCTAGCGCCGCCTCACGGAGGCTTTCAACATACTCCCTTGAACTTTTTCTTCGTTCAGCAATACTCAATCTCACTTTAGCAATCTCATATTTGACTTGTAACGGGAGCCAGTGAAAGTTATGGTCATTTCCTATTCGCCACGCTTGCGACAATTCCCCGGCCTTGTTAAATAGTTTTTCAGCTTCCCGCAACTGATCGACGCCACTCGCATAATGAACCATCGCCTGTCCATATCGAAGCCATATCGTAGGATCTTTTGAAAAGTTATCTGAAAACTTTTCGTCGTTCATTAATCCATTATAGACGCTAAACACTTGTGCCGTAATCGACACTCGTGTATCATCGAGTGAATTCGCACCAATTTCCTCTTGAGGACGCGTCGAATTGAATAGTGAATTTGCATACTCTAGATCTACATAATACTTTATTGGCATCGTGCCGTGTTCGCTCAACAAAGCCTCAAGAATGTTAGGGGTTAATCCGGTCCTTACTTCGTTAAACTTGGCCGCTGCTAGGGC
>JANNSA010000470.1:0-2561 GCA_031402115.1 Hyphomicrobiaceae bacterium
CCAGCGGCTACAAGGACGACGCCCAGAAGCGTGCCTGCATCATCGGGCACATCCAGGCGCTGATGCACTCGATCGCCGATTGGCAGGATGCCAATTCGCGGCTGGTGCAGCGTGATAAAAATACACTAGACGCATCGACGCGAATCAGCGACAAACAGGTACGTTCCGCGTGATGGGCAGCAGCCCTGCGTGAACGCTCTGTCCTAGCCATTCGGTCGCCAGAAGCCCTCGCTCCCCAGCGGGGGTTTCGCCGTTCAAGCGCGAGCCCCATGATCAGCAACAGCTACACTCAGCAGATAGCGCGCGCATTGACATCGCCCGCGCAATGGCAGCAACAGCAGCGGCGCCCAGTCGCGATGCCCGCCAATCAATTGCCGGTCGCTGCGCAACAGCCCATGCAGCAAGCATCTATCGCACAGCAGCCGATCACGGCCTCGACCATACCGAGCCAAGCGCAGCCTACACAGACAGTTGGGCAAATGGGCGTGCCCAACTCGCCCAACGCGAGCCCGCAGCCGATAGATCCACGCTATGAGCTGAAAAAGCCGCGGCAATCGAACCGGCAGATGAATCCAGGAGACTACGGCAGATGAATGATGTCGCATCGACCATCGCTTCAATCGCCCATTGGCTAAAGCTCGTCCTGGCAGTCGTGCTGCTGTTCGCGATCCTCGCCGTCGCGCTCAATCTCGCATTCGGGCTCAACCTCCCGCTCATCCAGCGGCTAGGCCATGTCGAGCTGGCCTATCTGGCGGGTGCGTATTGGTTGGCAAAATGAACGAGGCCAAGACCAGCTGCGATGTATGCGGTCTGAGCATGTTCGCTCTGCCCCCGACGCCAATTATTCGCATGCTGATGGAGAGTGATATTATGGCTACACTAGTGGGAATTAGTCACTATGCCAGGGTCTAAGCCCGGCGAACGACGCGGCGGCCGAAAGAAGGGCACGCCGAACAAGTTCAACGCCGACATCAAGGGCATGATCATCGGCGCCCTATCTAAGGGCGGCGGCGAGAAGTGGCTCGTCCGGCAGATGACGGAGAATCCCGTCGCATTCATGGGGCTGGTAGGCAGAGTTTTGCCGCTGACGATCGCCGGCGACCCGACAGCGCCCATCAGCATCCACATCGTGACATCCGTGCCACGTGCGACAGACGGCGCGGTGGTCGTGAATGGTCAGACCAAGGCGGCCAATGGCCACGCCCGCGCTTGATGTCGGCTATCGGCCGCGCGAGCAGTTCCTCACACTCCATGCACGCCGGCAGAGGTGGGGATGTGTCGTCACCCACGTGCGTGCCGGCAAGACGGTCGCCTGCCTGATGGATCTGGTCGACGCGGCTCTGCGCTGCACACATGACGAGCCGCGGTTCGCCTATGTGGCTCCGTTCTATCGGCAGGCCAAAGACGTAGCGTGGGCATACCTGAAAAAGTTCACGGCATCGATACCGGGGATCGAGCAGAACGAATCCGAATTGCGCATTGATCTGCCGAACAAGGGCCGGGTCAGGCTCTACGGCGCCGACAACTACGACGCGATGCGCGGCATCTATCTGGATGGCGTGGTGCTCGACGAGTACGCCGACTTCCATCCGTCGGCATGGCCTGAGGTCATTCGACCCCGCCTATCGGACCGGCGGGGGTGGGGCGTGTTCATCGGCACGCCAAAGGGTAGGAACGCATTCTGGGAGAAGTGGCAGGAAGCCGTCACCAACCCGGAAGAATGGTTCTCGTTGATGCTGCGAGCGAGCGAGACGGGCATTTTGTCTGCCGAGGAGCTTGCCGACGCTGCGAAGGCCATGACCGCCGAGCAGTACGCCCAGGAATATGAATGCAGCTTCGACGCGGCGATCATCGGCGCCTACTACGGCAAGGAGATCGCCGATGCCGAGCGCGCTGGCCAGGTCTGTTCGGTGCCATACGATCCGGCATTGCCGGTCTACACGGCATGGGATCTGGGAATCGGCGATTCGACCGCGATCTGGATGTTCCAGGCCGCGCATGACGGGCTGCGGGTGATCAACCACTATGAGAACCATGGCCAGTCGCTCGCTCACTATGCGAGCTGGCTGTCGTCGACGGGGTATCGGATCGCGGCGGACTATGTGCCCCACGATGCGATGGTCCGGGAGCTGGGCACCGGCCGGACGCGCGTGGAAACGCTGAAATCGCTGGGACGCAAGCCGCGCCTGGTGCCCAACCATCGCATCGAGGACGGCATCAACGCGATGCGCGTCTCGTTCCCTCGCATCTGGTTCGATGCGGGCAAATGCGCAAAGGGGCTCGAAGCGCTGCGGCAGTACCGGGCAGACTTTGATGCGAAGGGCAAGGTATTCCGGAACGCGCCGAAGCACGACTGGACCAGCCACACGGCGGATGCCGCGCGCTATATGGCGATGGCCTGGAAAGAGTTGCGCGCCGAGCCGGTCAAGATAGCGAGACCAACGCACCTCGTGCTGGAGGCCCAGCCCGACGGGCGCATTCGCAGCAACATGAGCGTGAAGGACATCATCGAGATGAAGAGAAGGAAGCGGACTGCGAATGGCTGAGCAAGGCGAGATCCA
>JANNSA010000471.1:0-2189 GCA_031402115.1 Hyphomicrobiaceae bacterium
GCTGCCATCACTGCACCGGCACATGCAGCACCAGTCCGTCGAGTGCGGCGGTCATGGTGATCTGGCAGCTCAGGCGACTGCTGGGCTGCCGGGGCGCGGCAACGACATCGAGCATGGCGTCCTCGTGCTCGCTGGCGACACCCGTGCGCTCCGTCCAGCCGGCGTCGACATAGACGTGGCAGGTGGCGCAGGACAGGCAACCGCCGCACTCGCCGACGACATGGGGCACACCGATCGCGGTTGCCGCCTGCATCAGGTTGCGGCCAATCGGAGCATCGGCGCTCAGTTCGCGGCCATCGGCCAGTTTCCAGGTAACCTTAGGCATGGCTTGGCCGCTCATACGTAGTGGATATAGAAATCGCGCAAGGCATCGCCTTCGAGCGCCGCCGTCTTCTCGATCTCGTTGCGCTTGATGTAGACGTGGTTGTCGCACAGCAGCTGCCCGACGGCCTGCGTCAGCACCGTGTCGGCGGCGAGCGCGTCCAAGGCCTGACCCAGGTCATCCGGCACACCGACGGTCGCGTCCTTGGTGTTGAAACAATCACCGGTTTCAGCAGGTCCAAGCGGATACTTGCCGGCATAACCCAACCGCGCCGCCTGCAGGGTCGCCGCCACCAGCGCGTACGGGTTGGCGGCCGCATCGCCCATGCGGTGCTCGATGCGCGCTTTGGCGCCGCCTTGCGCCGAGATCCGTGTCGTCACGCCGCGATGATCAATGCCCCAGTTCTGCCAATAGCCGGACAGGCTGGCAGGCTTCAGCCGCTGGTAGGAATTGACGGTCGGCGCCACCAGGGCTGCCATGCCGCGATGGTGCTGCATCAGTCCGGCAATGCAGCCACGCGCCAGATCAGTCATCTGGCCGGGCTCGCCGATGGCGTTGCGCCCGTCGCGATCCGTGAAGCTGAAATTGACGTGCAGGCCGCTGCCGCCCTTGGCCAGGATTGGCTTGGGCATGAAGGTCAGCACCACGCCCATTTCCGCAGCAACCTCACGTGCCATCAACCGGAACAGAAACGTGTCGTCGACCGCCTTCAGCGCATCGTCAAACTTCAGCGTGAACTCGAACTGCGGCGAGTCGAACTCGCTGGTCTGGCATTCCACTGGAAAGCCGGTTTCCGCCGCCTGCTCCCAGATGGCGTCGAGCACGCGCCGGGGATCGGCCAAGCGGCCGGTGCTGTACACGTAGGAACCCGGCGTGTCATAGGGCACCAGTTTGCCGTCAGCGCCGCGCTGGAACGCGAAGCACTCCAATTCGAGACCGATCTTGGGATTGAGACCAAGCGCCTGCCAATCAGCAACGGCGCGCCGCAAGGCGGATCGGCCGCACAGCGCCAATGGCGTGCCATCGGCCTCGAACAGGTCACACATCACAACCTTAGTTGCCGGCTCCCAGCCTTCACGGATATCCGCCCCCCGCCAGCGGCCTTCCATGTCTGGCAGCCCTTCGAAAGTCTTCGAGCCCGGTGACGGCAGCAGGTCCTTGTCATAGGTGACGCCAAATGTGCTCTGGCAATAGCGCGAGCCGCCGTCTGCATAGCTGCCGTCGGCATTGGTGTAGGATTTCAGCGGCACATACTTGCCGCGCGCCAGACTGAGATGGTCACAGAACAGCGGCCGCAGTCGATCGTTCGCCATCGCTGGCTCCTCCCCTAGTTCAACGTCACGCGCACAGGCAACCGCTTGAGACCGCCAACGAAATTGGAGCGCAGGAAAGCCTGCGGGCCGGCCGGCTCGATGGACTTGATCCGCTTGGCCAGCTCCTGGAACAGGATGCGAACTTCCAGCCGCGCCAGCCACATCCCGAGACAAACGTGCGGGCCGCCCTGGCCGAATGCGAGATGCCGGTTCGGCGAGCGGCGGAAGTCCACTTTGAACGGTTGGTCAAATGCCGCTGCATCGCGATTGCCCGAGGCGAACCAGAACAGCACCTTGTTGCCGGCCCTGACGGCCTTGCCGTGCAGTTCGAAATCGCGCGTCGCGGTGCGGCGGAAGTAAAGCGCCGGCGTCGCCCAACGCACCACCTCGTCGGGCAGCGTTTCCCACAAGGCCGCATCGCCCTTGTGCAGGTCTTCCAGCAAGCCGGGTTGGTTGGCCAGTGCCTGGATGCCGGCGGCGATGGAATAGCGTGTCGTATCATTGCCGGCCGCCACCAGCAGGCAAAAGAAATTGCCGAACTCGGTCTCGGAGAT
>JANNSA010000472.1:0-4815 GCA_031402115.1 Hyphomicrobiaceae bacterium
GTTACGCACGGGCTCGAACACCGTGGAATGCGCGATCGTGACCCAGGGGGCAGCTTCCTTGAACTGCTTCTGCATGCCCTTGTAGATTTCGGTGCGGGCCGCCTTGTCAGCCGTTTCGGCGGCTTTGGCCAAGCTGGCATCGAACTCCTTGTCGCACCATTTGGCGATGTTCTGGCCACCGGCGCGAGCGCCAGCGCAGCCAAGCAGGAACAGGAAGTTGTCCGGATCGCCATTGTCGCCGGTCCAGCCGAGCAGGCCCATCTGGTGCTCGCCCTGCTGCAGCCGCTTGCGATACTCGCCCCACTCGAAGCTCTTCAGCTCAACCGTGATGCCAACCTTGGCCAAGTCGGCCTGCATCATTTCGGCCATGCGCTTGGCGTTCGGGTTGTAGGGCCGCTGCACCGGCATCCACCACAGATCACTCTTCAAGTCCTTGACGCCCGCTGCTTCCAGCATCGCCTTGGCCTTGGCCGGATCATAGGCGTAGTCGGTGGTGGTCTCGTCGTATGACCACAGGGTCGGCGGCATCGGGTTCTTGGCCTTCTGCCCAGCGCCCTGATAGACGTCCTTGAGGATCGCATCGCGGTCGATCGCCATATTGATCGCTTGGCGCACTTCCTTTTTGTCGAACGGCGGCTTCTCGACGTTCATCGACAGATAGCCGATGTTCAAGCCGGCCTGCTCGAGGACCGTGATCGCCTTGTCTTCCTTCATCTTCGGAACGTCAGCCGGGTTCGGCGCAATCATGACGTGGCACTCGCCGGCCTGCACCTTGGCGTAGCGGGCGGTGGCGTCCGGGGTGATCGCGAACACCAGGTCCTCGATCGCGGCCTTGCCGCCCCAATAGCCATCGAACGCCTTGAAGCGGATGACGGCGTCCTTCTGGTACTGCACGAGGCTGTAGGGACCGGTGCCGATCGGTTCCTGATCGACCTTCTCGGGCGTATTGGCCTTCAGCATCGCGTCGCCGTACTCGGCCGACAGGATGGTGGCAAAATCCATCGCCATGTTGGCGATGAACGGCGCGTTCGGCTTTTTCAGCTTGAACACAACGGTGTAATCGTCAGTCTTCTCAATGCTCTCGAGCAGGTCGGGCATGCTCATGTCATTGAAGTAGTCATAAGCACCGCCCGAAACCTTGGCGTAGGGGTGGTCAGGCTTCCACATCCGATTGAACGAGAAGATTACGTCATCGGCGTTGAAGTCGCGTGTCGGCGTGAACGACTTGGAACTTTGGAACTTGACGCCCTTGCGCAGCATGAAAGTGAACTGCTTGCTGTCAGCCGATGCCTCCCACTTTTCAGCAAGGCCCGGGATAACCGTGGTTGAGCCACGCTCAAACTCAACGAGTTGGTTATAGGCCGGACGCGCCGCGTCGAGGCTGGTGCCGGTGGTGTTGATCTGCGGATTGAAGTTCTCTGGCGAGCCCTCCGAGCAATAGACCAGGGTCTTGGCTTGCGCGGCGCCAGCGAGCATTGAGCTCGCCAACAGGGCCGCGATCAGCGCTTTGTTGCGCAGGTTCATGATGCTTGTCATCCTCCCATGGATGAGGCGACGCCAATGTGGCGATCGCCTCTTGTGAGAACGAGTGTAGCGCAATGGCCGCCGCCTGCAACCGGCAGAACGGAGAATCAGCGGCGCTTATGGGGGGCCGAACAGCACCGCCAATTTGCCACGCACGCCCTTGGCGAGGCGCACGTCGGCGAACAGGCGCACCCACTCGCCGAGCGCGATCACGAATGGATTGAGGCTCGGTTCACGTCCCTTCAATCCGAAGCGAAGTGGCTCGGGTGGGGCCGCTGCGAATGTCCCAAACAACCGGTCAAACACGATCAGCGTGGCGCCGTAGTTGCGATCGAGGCAGGCCTCGTTGCTGGCGTGATGCACGCGGTGGTGCGCTGGCGTGTTGAGTACCCGCTCCAGGGGCCCAAGCCGGATTCCGAACGCCGTATGCAGGAAGAACTGATAGAGCAGTCCGAGCGACAACATGCCGATGATCGCCAACGGATGAAAGCCGAGCCACGCCAACGGCAGGAAGAAAATAAAGGCGCCGGTCAATTGTCCGGTCCAGCCCAACCGGACCGCCGCCGACAGATTGAAGCGTGTCGCCGAGTGGTGCACTGCGTGCGTCGCCCACAGCCAGCGGATGCGATGCGAGGCGCGATGGAACCAATAGTAACAGAACTCAACGCCGAGGAAGAGCAAGGCCAAACTCCACAACCGATCGTGGGGAATCTCAAAGAGCCGATGCTGGTAGAGCAACAGGAACGGCACGGCCGCGATGCCGCTGGTCAACGCGCGCGACAGAATATTGCCGACAGCCACGCCGACCGATGCCGCGGTCTCGCGCAGATCGTGGTGATCGCCGTGATGGCTGAGGCGCGCATAGAGTGCCTCGGCGGCGATAAACGCCAGGCTCAGAGCCAGGAACAATCCCGGTGGATTGGCGGACAAAAGCGGTAACAGGCTTTCCAGCATCGCAGTCTCCCGTGCAAACCAGCTGTCAGTATCCCAAGGCTGCCTTAGCCGAGCGCATGCCGTTGACACAGGCTTGGCTGAGCTGCGGCGCGTGGCTTAAGAGGCACCGCACTATGCGGCCACCACCAGGCAAGACAGTTGCACAATGAGCGGCGATATCGGGCTTGCAGGCGGCCCAAGCCGTTTGCACGGCGGGGTTGGTTGCCGCCGGCGGCAGATCTGCCGCAATTGTGCCGGCCACGGCTGGCCCGCCGGAGAGCAGCCAGCAGGCAACCAGGATCGACCCGCACGTTGAGGTGTTTCGCATGACATGATTCCGGAGAATTGAAGGACACTGGGTGGCGACTGAAGGCCCCAGTGCAGCCGGCTGGGGCCAGTCAGGTTCAGTTGACGATCAAAGTGCCCGAACGCCGGATGACCTTACCGGCCGGCCCTGTGATGGTGCCGTTGCTGGTGCACACGCCTTCGTAGCAAGTCGTCGTGCGCTTGCGCACCGCGACGCCCCCATTGGGGCCGGTCACTGTCTGGTTGGAGCTGCAGACGCCATTGACGCATGAACCCGATCCGCTAGATGTAACGGTGCCGCCATAGGGCCCAGTGACCGTGCCTTGACGCTTCCAGCCGGCCTCTGCAGCACCGATTCCAGCCAGGACGATAACGGCTGCTAAGGTGACCGGGGCGAAACGCGCGTACGTTTTCATGATGCATCTCCAGATCGTTGACCGGGCCGGCGCTTTCGGCGTCCACACCCGGAGCGACAGCACCAGCGCCGTCGTGTGGCGACAATGGCCCTGCCACGTTGCTGGAGTTTTTCTCGCAACAGCCTGAAATGTAACGAAGTGTAACGCAGGCCTAGCCGTCAATTCCGTTGCAAGCATCGCTAGCGTAAGCTGTAGGCCATGACGGACAAGCCACGCATACTCATCGTCGAAGACGATGCCGAGATCAGAGAACTGCTGACCGGATATCTCGGTCGCAATGGCTTTCGAGTCGACACCGCGCCAAACGCAGCCACACTTGACCGATCGCTCGCGACCTATGGCGAGCCTGACTTGCTGGTGCTTGACCTGATGCTGCCGGGCGAAGACGGATGGTCAATCTGCCGGCGACTGCGCGTCAACTCAGCGGTGCCGATCCTCATTCTTACCGCCAAGGGCGACGATATCGACCGTATTGTTGGTCTGGAGATGGGCGCTGACGACTATTTGCCCAAGCCGTTTAATCCGCGTGAGCTCGTCGCCCGGATTCGCGCCATTCTGCGCCGGCAGGCGCCGTCACCGGGCAAGGCTCAGCGGTTGCGGTTCGGCGGGTTTAGCGCTGATCTCGAGGCCTTCACGCTGGTCCACGACGGCCAAGGTTCGATCGATCTGACGAGCGCGGAGTTCGCGTTGCTGGCCTGTTTTCTTACCCATCCCGGCCGTATCCTGTCGCGCGACCAGCTCATGGACTGGACGCGCGGCCGCCGCTCCGAGGCCTTTGACCGGACCATCGACGTGCAGGTCAGCCGACTGCGCAAGAAAATTGAAGCGGCCGAACCGCATTCGCCGGATGGAGAGCCTTGGCTCCGGACAATTCGCGGCTCTGGCTACAGGCTATGCGTTCCGGTTGAGGAGAGTTGAGGTGATCAAGCGACTTGGCTTCAGCGGACGCCTGATCGTTATCGTGCTGCTGGTTCTGTTCGCCGCCGTTGCGCTCGGCACCGGCAGTTCGTTTGTCGCACGCAGCCGCAATACCGGCATGTCACCCCGCTTGCCGTTGCCTGACCAGGCAGCTGCAATCGTTGCGCTGCTCGACAAGGCCAGCCCGGAGCAGCGGGTCACCGCCCTGCGTGCCGTCAACACTGAGCTCCTGAGTGTTGCAATCGTCGATCAACGCCCATCTTTCGGCGATCGGCGCGAACGCATGGCGGCCGTTGAATGGCTGGTCGGCCAATATCTCGAAACCTTGGGCGATCGCGAGGTCATCGCGGCGATCGAGACGCTGCCAGGCGGTTCCGGATGGCAGGATCGCCTGAACCAGTTGCGCATCGGCCAATCCTGGCTGTTTTCGCCCACACCGTTGCGGATCGCCGTCGCGCTTGATGGCGGCGGCTACGTTGTGTTCGAGACCCGTGGCGCGATTGGTCCACGATTCCTGGGTTTGCCGGCCGGTTTTGGCATCGGCGTGCTGGGTGCTTTGCTCGGTCTGATCGCCTTGCTGGCGGTGATCCGTGAAGCCCGGCCAATCGAAGCGCTCAGTCGCTCCATGCGGCAGCGCAGGTAACGCAAACCGTTGGCACGCCCCGTGCAAAATAAAAGTTGCAATAAAAATCTAAGTTGAAACGAGTAAAATTAGCGG
>JANNSA010000473.1:0-1858 GCA_031402115.1 Hyphomicrobiaceae bacterium
GAGGTAAACGGTGCTGTTCATCATGCTCTCCGATGGTAACCAGACCATCTGCTCGCAGAATCTCCCCCGTGCTGCATTAAACTATGACATAGTTTGCAAGGAATATTTGAATGCCTGTCACCCCATGCGACACTTGCCCACTGCGCGTGATGCCGCTTTTCGTTCCGTTCACCGCCGATGAACTGGCTTTCATGCGCCGCTTCAAGACCGGCGAGCACAGTGTGGATCGCAACACGGTGATTTTGAACGAAGGGTTGCGGGCCTCCACACTTTACACCGTACTGTCGGGCATCGGCACGCGGTCGGTTCTGCTTGAAGACGGCCGCCGGCAAGTCATCAACTTTGTTTTTCCGGGCGATTTCATCGGCTTGCAATCAAGCTTGATGGGCGAGATGAAACATACCGTCACGTCAAGCACGCCCATGGTTCTGTGCACCTTCGATCGCGCGCGCCTGTGGGATATGTTTCGCGATCATCCCGAACGGGCCTATGATCTGACATGGATCGCCGCCGTTGAAGAACATTTTCTGGGCGAGACAATCGCCACCCTTGGTCAGCGCACGGCAACCGAGCGATTGGCATGGGCATTCCTGCGGATCTGGCGGCGGGTGTCTGCCGTGGGCCTGCTGCGCGACGGCTCGGTGCCAATGCCGTTTCGCCAGCAAGATCTGGCTGATGCGCTGGGGCTGTCACTGGTCCACACTAACAAGACCGTCGCGCGCCTGAAGATCGACGGGCATGCCGTCTGGCAAGCCGGCCGTCTCAGCATACCCAACATGAAGCAGCTTGCTGTTGTGGCCGGCGTCTCGGACGAAAAAGCCGAAATCCGGCCGATACTCTGAGCAAGTGATACAAAAAAGTCTGCCGGAACCTGAGCGGGGGTCTCAGGTTCCGGCAGGTCTTCGCTCGGCGCGCAACCACGTCGCGCGGCGAAGATTGGTAAGGCCGCCCTGATCTGTGTCAGCCCGGAGGCCTGCTCGACCCAACACCATCCGACCCAACGCTACCCGGCCTACCAGCGCGGTCCGCGTTTTCGGCTGTGATTTGCGCCTTCAGGGGTGCGATGTCTGCCGTCAGCGCCTGGGCCGCGTGGCGAACCGACTGAGCGATCCGTTGGCGTTCGTCTTTCAACAGCCGCTGCGCCTGACCCACCAGCCTGTCCCGGGGTACGCCCAGAAGCTCGTCCTCAACTGATGATCGCGGCAACAGCGCGGCCACGGTCGCGCCCGCTGCGGCCAGCGCGAGACCGGCGACGAGGGGATTGTCGCGAACAGTTTCCGCACCAACCTTGCCCGCCGCGATCCGCATCATGTAGGCTCGCTCTCGCGTGGCCATGGCCGTATCGCGTGCAGCACCCGTTAGCCCTTCTAGACCGCGCGCCATGACGCGGCGCACGTCTTTGGCCAGCGATGCCGCGACGTCCGAACGGCTTTTTGCCAGCTCTGCCGCCGGTGCCAGATTGTCGCGTAGCGCCGTCGTGATCCGCGCCATCATGCCTGATGCGCGTGCGCGCAGCCGGTCGGCCTCTTCCATCCACAAAGCGTCGGTATCAGGCAACTCGGCGACCGGGCCGCCTTCATCTTCCCAGCGTGCCTCTGCTTCGAATTTCGTGCCTGCAAGCGCTGATGCCTCCGTTTGGCCGCCACCCCGGCGACCAAGGATCAGCCAGGCCAGTCCAACCGCCGTCAGCGCCAGACCAACCGGGTTTGCACGTACGGCAGCATCCAGCGCCTGCGTGTAGGGCCCCGAGTTCCCCTTTATCAGCGACGTGCCGTCTGACCACAGCCGATCCAACGAAAACCGGTTCAACAAGGCATCGACCGACGTCAGCAGTGTCGCACGGTCGTGGTCAAGCTGC
>JANNSA010000474.1:0-1555 GCA_031402115.1 Hyphomicrobiaceae bacterium
CTGAAGTAGGCCTTTCGCACCCTACGCAGTCGCAGCCCAGTTTGCGGCGGCGTAGGGTGCGAAAGGCGTCTTCGCCGTATCGCACCAGAGGCTGGCGCCCACGGCTTGTTTCGGTGCAATAAGGCCTCAAGGAAGCCCTTCGCACCCGACATAGTCGCAACCCAGTTTACCAATGCATTCGCAGCGATTACCGCCCTTACAGCCGCGCTGCCCGCAAAGCATAGAGAGCGATCCCGGTGGCAATGGCAAGATTGAGCGAGTCGACTTCGGCGCGTTGCGGGATGCGCGTCAGGATCGTGCAGCGGGCCATCAGCTGCTGGCTCAAGCCAGCGCCCTCGCTGCCCATCAGCAACAGCACCGGACCGCTCGGCTTGAGCTGACGGATATCATGAGCTGCGGCGAGGTGCGTACCGACCACCGCGCCCTGCCAAGCCGTCAGCCAGTCGGCGAACCCGGCGTCCGTGGCCACCGTCAGCCGCACCTGAAACAGCGAGCCCATGGCAGCTTGCACGGCGACCGGAGCGGTCGGATCGACACACGCGCCAACCAGGATCACGCCGGCGACACCAAACGCATCGGCCGTGCGCACTATGGTGCCGAGGTTGCCGGGATCGCGCACGCCCTCGAGCGCCAGCCAGAGCGCGTCGGGGCGCACCTCCGCTTTCGCTGGCAGCGGTTCGGACCGGCGCGGGAAGACGCCGAGTAGCCGGGGCGGATTGGTTCGACCGGTCAACTTGACCAGCACTGCCGGCGTGGCTGGCAGCAGATCGGCGCCCGCCGAACTCGCCCAAGTCAGCAGCTCTGCCTCCGACGGATCGAGACCGTCGGCCTGATGCACGACGCTAACCGGTGTCCAGCCAGCCCGGCGCGCACTATCGAAATTTGCGACGCCCTCCGCGACAAAGCGGCCGGCCGCCGCGCGCTCGCCACGCTCCGCCAGCGCCCGGATCGCCTTGATCCGCGCGTTCTGCAGGCTGGTGATGGTCTCGGGCGGGGTCATGCTGGTGCTGGCTTCGTTGGCGATTGGCGGAAACTACCGGATCTGGCGAACAGTGGTATAGGAATGCGCAAACAGCGTCACTGACACACGGAACTCCACGCCTTGGCCGATGCTCTGTCAGAACACCCCACCACCGCCCATGGCACGCCACGGCCGCAAAGCCCGCTCACCCGCGAGATTGCGCGGCGGCGGACCTTTGCGATCATCTCGCATCCGGACGCCGGCAAGACGACGCTGACAGAAAAGCTGCTGCTGTTTGGCGGCGCGATCCAGCTGGCGGGCCAAGTTAAGGCCAAGAAGGATGGCCGCAACACGCGATCGGACTGGATGGCGATCGAGCGCTCGCGCGGTATTTCCGTAGTAACGTCGGTGATGACATTCGAGTATGGCGGCGGCGTGCTCAATCTGCTCGATACGCCGGGCCACGAAGACTTCTCGGATCAGACCTATCGCACGCTGACGGCCGTCGACAGCGCCATTATGGTGATCGATGCCGCCAGAGGCATCGAAGCGCGGACGCGAAAACTGTTTGAGATCTGCCGGTTGCGCGACATC
>JANNSA010000475.1:0-2003 GCA_031402115.1 Hyphomicrobiaceae bacterium
GGCGGGCATTTCCAAGGTCGTGATCGAGCGCCCGCATCGCAAGTGCCGCGTCACCGTGCATTCGGCGCGGCCGGGCATCCTGATCGGCAAGAAGGGCGCGGATATTGATAAGCTGCGCAAGGAATTGTCGCAGTTCACCAAGAGCGAGGTGTTCCTCAACATCCTCGAAATCCGTAAGCCGGAGTTGGACTCGACGCTGGTCGCCGAGAACATCGCCCAGCAGCTGGAGCGCCGCATTGCTTTCCGCCGGGCCATGAAACGCTCGGTGCAGTCCGCCATAAAGATGGGTGCACTCGGCATCCGCGTGAACGCCTCGGGCCGGCTGGGCGGCGCGGAAATCGCGCGCGTCGAGTGGTATCGCGAGGGCCGTGTGCCCCTGCATACACTGCGCGCTGACATTGACTACGGCACAGCCCTGGGTCGCACTGCTTACGGCATCATCGGCATCAAGGTCTGGATCTTCAAGGGCGAAATCCTGGAACACGATCCGTCGGCGCAGGAGCGTCGTGCCACTGAGGCGCAAGAGGGTGGCGGCGGTGGCCGGCCACGGCGCGACGCTGCTTAAGGCAGAGTTGTGAGATACGACATCGAACGGTCGAACGAACCGTGACTGAGGACTGAAGAACATGCTGCAACCAAAGCGAACAAAATTCCGCAAGGCCTTCAAGGGCCGCAATGCTGGCGTCGCCAAGGGTGGCACGGCATTGAATTTCGGCTCGCATGGGCTGAAGGCGTTGGAGCCTGAGCGGGTGACTGCCCGCCAGATCGAAGCGGCACGGCGCGCCATAACGCGGCACATGAAGCGTGCTGGCCGGGTGTGGATCCGGATTTTCCCGGACGTGCCGGTATCGAAGAAGCCGGTGGAAGTGCGCATGGGATCCGGCAAAGGCAGCCCGGAGTTTTGGGCCTGCCGCGTCAGGCCCGGGCGTATCATGTTTGAGATCGATGGTGTGCCGGGTGCGGTCGCCAAGGAAGCGCTGACATTGGGTGCGGCCAAGTTGCCGATCAAGACGCGCATCGTGACGCGCATTGGCGAAAGCTGAGGGGCCGGAGTTCGAAATGAACATTGAAGAGATCAAGGGCCTGACGCCCGATCAGTTAGACGACCAGATCATGGCGCTGAAGAAGGAGCAGTTCAATCTGCGCTTCCGGCGTGCGACCGGTCAAGTTGATGATACCTCGCGGATACGCTCGGTGCGCCGCGAGATCGCGCAAGTGATGACGGTGCGGACCCAGAAGAAGCGCGCTGCCAAGGGTTGACGCCGACGCGAGCGACATTGAATTAGCCGGCCATCGGGCTTGATGCCCGGGCGCCAGGGACAGGACGACGAAGAATGCCGAAACGAGTTCTCCAAGGCGTGGTGGTCTCCGACAAGAACGCCAAGACGCGTGTCGTCAAGGTCGAACGGCGTTACACGCATCCGGTGCTGAAGAAGACCATTCGCAGCACCAAGAAGTATCATGCCCATGACGAGGGCAACGTCACCAAGCTCGGCGATGCAGTACGCATCGAAGAGTGCGCGCCAGTATCGAAACTGAAACGCTGGGTGGTGCTGAAGGACGAAGCCGCCGCAAGCTGAGGGCGGGTGTCGACCCACTAGAAGTTCTGCTGCGAAGCCAACGAATTTGCCGAACCGGCAACAGTGACCGGCGATTAAGGACGACGACGATGATCCAGACCGAAAGCAATCTTGACGTTGCCGATAATTCCGGCGCCCGGCGCGTGCAGTGCATCAAGGTGCTCGGCGGCTCGAAGCGCAGGTATGCGCAGGTCGGCGACACCATCGTGGTCAGCGTCAAGGAAGCGATCCCCAAGGGCCGCGTCAAGAAGGGTGCGGTTATGAAGGCCGTGATCGTGCGCACGGCGTTTCCGGTGCGCCGTGCCGATGGCAGCATGATCCGCTTTGACCGCAACGCCGCAGTGTTGATCAACGCCCAAGGCGAGCCGGTTGGCACGCGCATCTTTGGCCCGGTCACCCGTGAGCTGCGTGGCAAAAATCACA
>JANNSA010000476.1:0-8025 GCA_031402115.1 Hyphomicrobiaceae bacterium
TGGCTGTCCCCGTGTGACGTAAATCCCGATCGGCGCAGCAAGAAGCGTGCCAATCCGGTGTGGCCTTTAACGGCCGGTTAACTACGAAGCATCGACACTCGGCTTGGTGATCGCACGGGCAGTGTGGCGCGCCAGTAGGCACAATTCCAATTTCGACGAGATGTGAATGCGATTGCAGCGCTCTGACAAAAGCCTGCTGGCACGATGGTGGTTCAGCGTCGACTGGCAATTGCTGGCTGCCATGCTGGCGCTGTTGGCAGCTGGGATCATGATTTCCCTGGTTGCCAGTCCGGCGATCGCCTTGAAACGAGGCGCTGAGGCGTTTTTCTTCGTCAAACGGCACATTGGTTTCGCGTTGATTGGTTGTTGCCTGATGTTCGCCGCTTCGTTGCTGACGCCCGCTGGCGTCCGGCGATGGTCGCTGATTGTCGCTGGCCTGGCCCTGCCGGCGATGGCTCTCGTGCTGCGGTTTGGCCCGGAAATCAACGGTGCGCAGCGTTGGCTGGTGTTTGGTGGTTGGCAGATCCAACCCTCAGAATTCGTCAAACCGGCGCTCATTGTCCTGTTTGCATGGGCGTTGGCCGACCAGCGGCGCCATCAGCAAATGCCCGCCCTGTGGCTCGCATCGGGGCTCGTGCTGTGCGCCATGGGCCTGCTCGTGCTGCAGCCCGATGTTGGCCAGACCATACTGATCGGTGGTGTGTGCTTGGCGCTGTGCTTCTTGGCTGGCCGTTCGCTGCCGGAACTTTGCGCCATCCTGGCGGTGGCGGCGATAGCGCTGGTGATCGCTTACTTTTCGTTTGACCATGTACGCACGCGGGTCGACAGCTTCCGTGATCCCAAGGGCGGCGACACCTATCAGGTTGACAAAGCGGTTGCCTCCATCGTGCAGGGTGGCTGGTTGGGTCGTGGCCCCGGCGAAGGCACGCTCAAGACGTCGCTGCCGGATGCGCACACGGACTACGTCGTTGCTGTCGTTGCCGAGGAATATGGCGCGCTGGCGTGCTTGGCACTTTTGGCCTTGTTCGGCTTTCTGGTGATGCGGGCTACTCTGCATGTCTGGCGGCAGCACGATCCGTTTGCGCGGCTGGCCATAGCCGGGTTGGCCCTGCTCACCAGCTGCCAAGCGCTGATCAACATGGGCGTCAGTGCCGGCATGTTTCCAGCCAAGGGCATGACTTTGCCGTTTATTTCTTATGGCGGATCATCGCTGCTCGGAGTCTGCTTGGCGATGGGTATGTTGCTGGCGTTGACGCGCAGCCAGCCAGGCTCCAGCAATGCCCGCAGCGTGTTGTTCGTGCCCGCGGGAGCAGCACCGGTCAATTGAGCGCGCGTTCAGTCTCTCGAAAGGCTGGCAATGTCGATTGGCACCGAGCCTTCGTGCTTGGTGCGCCGGATGGAGAGCGCCGTCCGCAGGCTGGCAACGTTGCGGGCAGCCGATAAGTCGCGAATGACGAAGTTCTGAAAGGCCGAAAGGTCCGGGGCCACGCATTTCAGCATGAAATCCACGTCGCCAGAGAGCATGAAGCACTCACGCACAAACGGCCAGGCGGCGGCCTGCTGCTCGAAGGCGATCAGGTCCGCCTCGGATTGGCTCGCCAGCCCGACCATGGCGAAGGCGACGATATCGAAGCCGGCGGCGCGTTCGTCGATCAGGGCGCGATAGCCGGTCACCAGCCCGGCTTCCTCCAGGGCGCGCATCCGTCGCAAACAGGGCGGCGGCGAAATGCCGATGCGGCGCGCCAGCTCGACATTGGTAATGCGGCCGTCGGCTTGCAATTCGGCGAGGATGCGCCAATCGAGAGTGTCGAGCTTGACTCGCATGGATCAACCAGTTCGATGATGACGGCGGAACGCTAGTCCGAAATTCTAAGCAGGCGCAATAATATTTCGTGAACCCGACAGATTCTGCATCAGATGATGGCGATCAAAGCGCGAATCGTCCGCGCCCTTTGGCCGGCCGCAGTGCTTGGCTGGTCACCGACGGCAAAATCGGCATGGACGTGCAAGTCCGTGGCGTTGCTGACGCGCTCGGCATGGCATCCGAAGTCAAGTATGTGGCGCCGCAGGGGCCGTGGCGGGCGCTGGCACCCTATGTGACGGTGTCTCCCGGCGAACGGCTGTGCTTGCCTGGCACTCTCTTTGCGCCGCCGTTTCCAGATGTGATCCTATCGACTGGACGGCTGAGCATCCCGTACGCCCGGGCATTGCGGCGCAAGGCCGGCATCGGCACCTATTGCGTGGTGCTGCAGGACCCGCGCACTGGCCTTGGCATTGCTGATTTGATCTGGGTGCCGGAACACGATCGGCGGCGCGGCAGCAATGTTGTGACAACGCTGACAGCGCCGCATAGCTATTCGCCTGGCCGGCTCGCTGCCTTGCGCCGGACCATGCCGCCAGCGATCGCTGCCTTGCCGGCCCCGCGAGTCGCAGTCGTGCTGGGTGGACCCAGTGGCGTCTATCGCTACCCCGAAAGCAGCATTGCCGATCTGGCGCGCGGGCTCAAAGCACTCGCGGACACCGGCGTATCGTTCCTGGTAACGCCGTCGCGGCGCACGCCAGCAGCAGTACTCGCGGCGGCGCGTGCGGCCATAGCCAGCCGGCCAAGCCTAGTCTGGGACGGCGCGGGCGCCAATCCTTATCCGGATTTTCTGGCACATGCCGATCTGCTCGTTGTCACTGCCGACAGTGTCAATATGACCGGTGAGGCCTGCGCTACCGGCCGGCCGGTGTATGTTTTTGAGCCCGCCGGCGGCTCGGCCAAGTTCCAGCGCTTTCATGCCAACCTCCGCCATGCTGGGGCAACTCGCTTGCTGATGGACGCTGTCGCCGCAGGGACGGTCGGCCGCATTGCTGATTGGCGGTATGCACCCCTAGATTCTGCCCAGACGATCGCCGAGGCCATCGAACAGCGATGGCTCAGGCGGCGGCAGATGTTGGGCGGCGCTGGGCACGTTAGCTGAGCGGCGCGATGCGAGCGGGCCGGCGAAGGGGAACTTTGATGTCGATGGTCAATCTTGCTGCTTTGGAAGCGGCGCCTCTGGTGAACGACCCCTACACCTACATAATTGTCCCCGGCTTTCTTCCGGCGCCCAGTCTGAAGTCCGTGGTTGCCAATTATCCGCCGTTGAAGGCGGGGTCCTATCCGCTCGAAGAAGTGGACGTGGCGCCGGCACTGCGTTCGCTGATCAATGATTTGGACAGCCCTGCCTTTGAGCGCGCCATCGAAAAGAAGTTTAGTGTTGCGCTCGCGGGCAAGCCAAAGATGTATTCGTTGCGCGGCTATTGCCGGGCAACGGATGGTAAGATTCATACAGACTCGAAGGACAAGATCATCACGGTCTTGCTGTATCTGAACGATGGCTGGCAGGAGGGCGGTGGTCGCTTGCGCCTGCTGCGCAACGGCAGCAGCCTCAATGACTTTGCCGCTGAGGTGCCGCCCGACAATGGCACGCTGCTGATTTTCCAGCGCTCCGAGAATTCCTGGCATGGCCATGAGAGCTTCGAGGGTGTCCGGCGCTCCATTCAGATGAACTGGATGGTCTCCGAAGGCAAACTCGGCTTCCACAAGCTGCGCCACCAATTGTCGGCCCGCTTGAAGAAGCTGATGGCGCATTAGCGGGCGTTCCCCTCAAATTGGGCTGGCCTATGGATCGCCGGGCACGCCAAAGCGGGGCGCCTTGGTCGGGTCGAGAGCGCGGTCGATATAGGCTTGCACTTGCGGCTCATACAGCTTCCACAAGCCGTGCAGCACCGTGATTGGCGCGGCCTCTGCCCAGTCGACGCGGAGATCGACAATCGGCCATGCCACGTCGTGCACCACCAGTAGGCCAGCGGAATGCACCGGGCCGGCCTCGCCGCCAGCCTCGACCCCTGCCGCCATCGCGGCCAGCAGCCGGTCGGGCAGGTTGCCGGTGGCCGCTGCAAACGCCGTGACCATAGCCTTCGGCACACCGTCATTGGCGAGCAGATTGCCAGCGGCCGCACAGTCAAGCCCGTCGGCCATTGCGTGAACTCCAAGCACATGGGCGCCCGAGAACAGCGCCGTGCGGCCGGCGCCATCGATCAGCATCAGTTGCCGGAACTCGATGTGCGGCCGCGTCGCCACCAGGATGTCGCGTGCTTGCACCGCCGTTGCACCGCGCGCCAGCAGGTCGAGGCCAAGCGCTCCGAGTGACGGATCGGTGATATTCTGCGTCGCCACGACGCCGGCGCCAGCGCGGGCATGGGCGCAGCGCGCCGCCACCGCTGGCGACGATGACGAGATCGCCATGCCGTGCATGCCGGTGCGCGGGCAGCGGGCGACGATGGAAAAGGTCATGAGCCGCTACTCCGCATCCGGCATGACGGCAGTGGCGTCGATTTCGACAACCCATTCCGGCCGCGCCAGCCCTGAGACGATGATGCCAGTGGAGACCGGGTAGACACCCTTCAGCCACTGGCCGACGACGCGATAAACCGGTTCGCGATAGCGCGGATCAATGATGTAGATGGTGATCTTGCAGATGTGCTCAAGCTTGGCCCCGGCTTCCTCAAGCAGCATCTTGATGTTTGCCATCGCCTGCTCGGTTTGGCCCACCGGATCGCCGACCGCGACGCTGGCACGAGTGTCAAGGTCCTGGCCAATCTGCCCGCGCACAAACACCATGGTGCCACGTGCCACCACTACCTGGCACAGGTCATTGTCGAGCTTCTGCTCGGGATAAGTGTCCTTGGTATTGAACTTCCTGAGGCGCGTATGGGCCATTGTAGCTCGGGCTCCGGAGTGATCTGGCATCAGGGCTTGGCAAAGAGGCCGCGACAGGCGATGGCAAATGCGGCCGCCGCACCCGTGAGCTTTTCGCCTTTGCGGGTGATGAGTGCGAGATAGGCTGGCGTGCTCTTGTCGCGGATTGGCCGTGTCGTCAGCGCCCGGCCGTCATAAGACACCGGCGAGGCGGGCTTGGTGGCTAGCAGGCTGTAACCGAAACCGGCGCCAACCAAGCCGCGCACCATCTCAAACGAGGCAGTACGCAAGCGTACCTTGGGCGTCAGCTGCTTCTCGCTGAACAGCGACAGGAAGTAGTTGCTGCTCGGCGGCGAGTCCAACAGGATCATCGGCTCATCGACCAATTCGGCGAGCTTGAGTGCGGCCCGCGCCGCTAGCGGATGGTGTTCCGGCAGCAGCACGTAGGGCTCCAGTGCCGTAAGCCGCTCGATGCCGATGTCGGCGCCAAGGTCAAAATCATAGGCCAGAGCCAGGTCGATCTCACCCGTTTTCAAGCCTTCCAGGATCTTGCGCTGATCGCCTTCCAGCAGCTTCAGATCGATCGCCGCACCTTCGGTCGCCAGCTTCTCCAACACCTTTGGCACGACGTAGGGACCAAAGCTATGGAACACGCCAAGCCGCAAGGGCTTAGCCTCGCCGATGCCGTCGATAACGCGGACATCCATGCGCGCTGGGGTGCCATAAGCGCGGTTGGCGTAGATCAATGGCGAGCCGCTGCCAGCGGTGAAAATCTCTTCCACCGCGCCGAACACCACGTGATGGGTTCCGATCAACTCGGAATGGGTGACGCGGCAGCCAAACCCGACCAGCGGATCGATGACGCGTGGCGAGCCGGTGATGTCGTTGACCCAGTGCGCGCAGCTGAACTTGTCGCCATCAGCGGTCTTGATGCGTCCAGCGAAGGTGTCGGAGATATAGGATTGGTCGTCACGCAGCACGTTGACGCAGAAAACGCCGTTGGCCAGGATCGCTGCTGCTGCCGAACTCTTGTTGTGCACGCAGACCAGCAATGTTGGCTTCGGCGTATCGGCACTGACCGAGGCCATGGCCGATACGGTCACGCCAAACCGGCCAGCCGGTCCGTCGGTCGTTACCACATTGACGGTTGCTGCCGCGTTGCTCATGCCAGCCAGGAATTGCTGGCGCAATTCGGGCGCCGGACTGGCCGGACTGCTCGCCGGACTGGATGTCACTGCTGTCATCGCGCTGCCATTGCCGTTCCAAGCTGTCGTGGGGGCATTTCTCACCCAGTGCCAGTTCATTGTAGCCGACCCCGGGGCCAAGCGCCAATTGCTGCTCTCGCCAAAACTGCTTGGACTGGGCACCGTCAAAATTCGTCGCCCTAACGAGATCGCGCCGCTGTTGCTTCGCCCGGCACGGCTTCGGCCTCTTTAATGCTCGCCACTTGTTTTCCATAGGGGACACCGGCCGTTTGAGTGCAATGCAGGGCTTCGCGAAGGGCTCAGCCCAGCCTACGCCTGCAGCCGATTGCGCACGCACAATCGAAGAATGCGCGATTCCGGTTGTCGCCCCACATCGACCCGCGATTGAACGAATTGTTCAGGTTCCTAGCGTAGTCTGATCGCCAGGCAAGTTTTGGGCGTGGCGATGATTGGTTCGGCATTACGATATTGGCAGGCTCGGCGATCGCGGCCCCGCACGGGCGCGACGATCATTGAGTATGCCCTGATCACGGCGGCACTTGGCTTGATGGCTGTGGCGCTCGTGACAGCGCCCTTGCATCAGAATCGCTTGGCGCGCGTGGCAGGACCGGCCAGCCCGGCGATCAGCGCGTCGCTGTTTCCCTGATTATTGCTCCAGCTCGGCACCACCGATCGCCCGCTGCGCCTCGGTATTCGCCGTAACGCACCGCAGCGGGCCGCAGCGCTAGCCTCTGGTGCGATACGGCGAAGCCGCGTTTCGCAGCCTACAGGTTCGCTTGCCGATCGATTAGGGCGTTTGCCCAGCCAGCACGATCAGCAGGCACTTGCGGATGTCGTCCTGGCGGTCGCCGGTGGCGATCTTGCCGCCCGTCAGGTCGGTGACATAGAACACGTCGACGACGCGCTCGCCAAACGTACTGATATGGGCGGAGTGGATGTCGAGGCCGAGATCGGACAGGGCGGCGGTGACGTCATACAGCAAACCCGGCCGGTCCAGCCCTGTCACCTCGATCACCGTCAGCCGATCCGATAGCGTGTTGCTGATCATCGCTTCGGGTTCCAGGCGGAACGCCTTCTGCTTGGTCGTCGCTTTGCCTTTGCGCTCCATTGCCTTGGCGAGTGTCGTTTCACCAGACACCAGCTTGCCGATTACTTCGCCGATGCGGCCGCCGCGCCGTCGCTCGCTGTCTTCGTCCATCTCGCGGCGCAGCTGGAACGTGTCGAGCGCGTAATTATCCGTGGTCGTTGACACATGCGCGCCCATGATGTCGGCGCCTGCTGCGGCGCAAGCGCCCGCCATCATCGCCAGCAGGCGCTGCAGATTGGGCGCCAACACCGTTAGTTCCGTGACGGCAGTGAAGGCGTCCGTCGTCACGGCATAGGCGAACTCACGGCCCTCGACGGCGGCACGGCGCATCAGCCGCGCATGATCGGCGTGTCTGGCGGCGCTGGTGGTCAGCCAATAGGCCGCCTGATGCCGGGCCAGGACGCGGGCGATGTCGGCGGCCGGCCAATCGCTGAGTTCCTGCCGCAGCGCCTGTTGCGCCGCCGCGATGCGTTCGGTGCGGCCACGTTCCGCATGGCCGCCAGCCAGCACCAGTTCGGTCTCGGCATAGAGCGTGCGAAGCAATTGCCCCTTCCAGCCGTTCCACACACCAGGGCCGACGGCGCGAATATCGGCCACCGTCAGCACCAGCAACAAGCGCAGGCGCTCTGGGTTCTGCACGATGTCGACGAAATCGCGGATGGTCTTAGCGTCATTCAGATCGCGGCTCTGGGCATAGGTCGACATCACCAGGTGCCACTCGATCAGCCATGACACTGTCTCGGTCTCGGCCTTGCTGAGGCCAAAGCGCGGCCCCAGCCCGCGCGCGATGGCGGCGCCATTCAGCGAATGATCGCCGTCCTGCCGCTTGCCGACATCGTGCAGCAGCACCGCCACATAGAGCGCTCGCCGGTTCTGCACATTGTGCACGATCTGGGTGGCGACCGGATGGTCGTCGCCAAGCGTGCCGGCCTCGATCTGCGACAGCAATCCAACCGATCGGATCAGATGTTCGTCGACCGTATAAGAGTGGTACATGTTGAATTGCA
>JANNSA010000477.1:0-2961 GCA_031402115.1 Hyphomicrobiaceae bacterium
CGAAGTGGCTCTTCAGCACCTCACCAAAGGTTGTGGTCAGTCGCTCGCGGTTGGCCCAGTCAAAAGTGTGGTAGTCGAACGGATTGGCAATCGTCACCAGCGGGTTGGTGGTTGGCCGGATGCGCGCCATGTCAGCGTCACTGAACGGCCGGAAGCGAACTGCCCGACCCTCGGCGGCATCCGCCATCATCAGCGCCTCGCCGCCTGAGCAGCTCATGCTGACAATGTTGCCACCCGGTAACGGACCGTGCACGTGCAGCAGTTTCAGCGCTTCCAGGAACTCGGCCAGCGTGCGCACGCGCGCCGCGCCAGCATCGGCCAGGAACGCGTCCATCACGGTGTCAGCGCCAGCGAGCGAGCCGGTGTGGCTCAGCGCCAGCTCGGCGCCCGCCGCAGTGCGCCCCGATTTCAGCGCTACGACGCCGACGCCGCGTGCCCGCGCCGCAGCAACGGCCGCCGCGAATGCCGCGACATCGGGAATGCCCTCGATCAGCACGCCGATGGCGCTGACGCGGGCCTGTGCCGACAGCGCGTCGATCAGCTGCGCCAGATCCACCTTGGCCTGGTTACCGAGCGTTGCCAGATAGGCGATAGGCACAGCGCGCCGGTTCATGGTCATGTTGCAGGCGATATTGCCCGATTGCATGAGAATGGCGACACCACGCTCGACGCGCTCGCCGCCATGCTGGTCAGGCCATAGCAGCGCGCCATCGAGGTAATTGATCATGCCGTAACAGTTCGGCCCGAGGAACGGCATGGCGCCGGATGCTGCCACCAGCCGTTGCTCAAGTTCGGCGCCTTCAGGTCCGGTTTCCTTGAAGCCGGAGGCAAAACAAACAGCGCCACCGGCGCCGCGCTGAGCCAGCTGGCCCATGATCGCAACGGCCAGCCCGCGGTTGACAGCGACAAAGCTGGCATCGGGCGCATCCGGCAGCTCCGCCACGGACCGGTAGCAGCGATGCCCGTGCACCTCGGCCTTGCTCGGGTGCACGGGCCAGACTTTACCCTGAAAATCCATCCGCCCGCACTGTTCCACAACCCGCTCTGCCCAGACTCCGCCAAACACGGCAATGGATCGCGGTGACAGCAGGCGGGCGAGTGGATGCGGATCAGGCTGGGCGCGGGTCATGAATGGGCTCTGTGTGTTCAGACACGACGCGGGCCGGGTGGCAGGCCCTGTTAACCCAAGTCCGGCAACGCCGACAATGGCATTCGTGATTCGATCTCACCCCCCGAGCGGCCTGAGCAGCGCTCGTGAAATACTGTGCCGCTGGATTTCGCTGGTGCCTTCCCAGATGCGTTCCACCCGGGCGTCGCGCCAGATGCGCTCCAAGGGCAGATCACTCATCAAGCCCATGCCGCCATGGATCTGAATGGCCTCGTCAGCGACCATAGCGAGCATTTCCGTTGCCTTGAGTTTAGCCATTGCCATGTCCATGTCAGTCACGGTCTTCTGGTCACACTTCCAGGCGGCTTCCAAGGTCAGCAGTTCGGCGGCCTTCAGCTCCATCGCCATGTCGGCGAGCTTGAACGACACGCCCTGGAACTTGCCGATCTGCTGGCCGAACTGCACCCGGTCGACTGCCCATTGCTTGGCTAGGTCAAGCGCGCGTTCGGCGCGGCCGAGGCAAGTGGCGGCGACCTGCAATCGCGTCGCGCCGAGCCAGTCATTGGCGACGTCAAAGCCTTTGCCGGGCGCGCCCAGAATGTGCCGCTTGTTGATGCGGCAATCGTTGAACTCAAGGATGTTGTTGGCGTAGCCGCGGTGCGAGACGTTGCGATAGCCGTCGCGCACCGTGTAGCCAGGATGGCCTTTGTCGATCAGGAACGCGGTGATCAACTTCTTTTTGCCCTTGGGCGTCTCCTCCTCGCCGGTGGCGGCGAACAGGATGACGAACGCCGCCTCGTCGGCATGGCTGATGAAGTGCTTGGTGCCGTTGATGACATAATCGTCGCCATCAGCCCGGGCTGAAGTCTTCATGCCGCGTAAATCTGAACCGACGCCGGGCTCGGTCAGCGCAAGACAATCACTCTTCTCGCCACGCACGGCCGGCAACAGATAGTGCTCGCGTTGCCAGCCTTGGCAGGCCATCAGAATGTTGGAGGGGCGGCCGACACAGGTCCAGTGCAACGCATAATTGGCTTTGCCGAGTTCGCGCTCATAGAGCACCCAGGTCAGCGTATCGAGCCCGGCACCGCCGACCTCCTCCGGCATGTTGGCGGCATACAATCCCGCCGTGATCGCTTTGGCCTTGATCGCGTCCCGCAATTCGGGCCGCAGCACGCCGCTTGCTTCAATCTCGGCCTCGTGCGGATACAGCTCTTTTTCGACGAACGCGCGCGTCGTGTCGATGATCAGCCGCTGCTCGTCGGTCAAGGCGAAGTGCATGGGGTGGGCTCCAGAAGTGGCAAGGGGTCGCACCCCTCCTCGCGCCAATTGCAGAAACCTACCCCGTTTCCGGTGGCCAGCCAATCCGTTGAGATCCTTTGAGATGGCCGTTGAGGTGAAGGAAGCGGGCAGACTCGAAGGGGTCTGCCCCCTTCGTCACCGCCAGATCGGCTTGGTGGCTTCGCGGTGGACGTCGGCGCGCGAGACGCCGATGTCCTTCAACTGGTAGTCGCTCATGCCCATCAGGGGCCGCACGGCACGGCGCTCCTGCCAGCGGTTGGACGCCGCCAGGACATGGCCGGCGAACGACTTGACGGCGGTGCCAATGGCGACCAATTGCCGATTGTGGATTATGTGACTAGCATTCATAAGTCGCATCATCGTCTCCTGATCTGCCTGAAGGCCGGAAACTGGCTCTTCTTGCAATCAACATGCGCTCCTGGAAGCCTCGTGACAAACCACTAATACGCCTGATACAGGTGAGTAGAACTCACATATTGAGCAACATTCATGGCCCGTCGGTTACCCCCTCTCAGCACGCTGCGCGGCTTCGAGGCGGCGGCGCGGCTGGC
>JANNSA010000478.1:0-3061 GCA_031402115.1 Hyphomicrobiaceae bacterium
GGATCCGCCCGGCCTGGAGCTGCCGGTCGATGGCATCCTGGCGATTGGCGCGCCGGCTGATTGACGGCTCAGCAGGCACTGACAATGACGGAGCATCCCCCATGCAACTGCACAAAGTCACGCACCGGCTTGACGTCAACGTCAAGAATTTGTGTGGCTCGCATTACCGCAATGCCAACCTGTCCGGTTCGCATTTCGAGCTGATGAACATGTGCGGCTGGAGCTTCCAGGACAGCTACATCTCTGGGCTAAAAATTGACGATGCCAATCTGTCGGGCGCGCAGATCAGCAATGCCAATTTGATGGGTGCAGCGAACAGTCAGTCCCGGCTCGACGGCATGACCATTGATGGCGTGCTGGTGACGGACCTGCTGGCGGCATACCGGGCACAAGAAGCCAAGAGTTAGGACAGTCAGCACAACAAGTGAAGCACTTGGAGTGCCGTTTTGCTGCGTTGTAGGGTGCGAAAGGCGGCTTCGCCGTATCGCACCAGAGGCTGGCGCTTCGGGCTGTTGCGGTGCGATACGGCCTGAAGAAGGCCTTTCGCACCCTACACTTTTGCAACCTGGCTTGCCGATGAATTCGCAGCGACCAGTGTTCAAAGTGCCCTTAGCGCGGCGTTTTGCGCAGTACGGCTTGTCACGCTGGGTTCGACCTCTTTAGGTTGGCACGCGACGCGCAGGGCGATCAGCGGCGCTGATAATCACGGGGTGGCGAAAATGCGCACTGGACTGCAACAATCCAAGCGATCCATCGCCGCGCTGGCGGGACTGTGTCTGGCGGCAGGACTGGCATTGAGCCTGCCAGCCGGTGCTGCCCAGGTCGGCACCGCCATGGTCAACGGCAAAATGGTCATCCTCGATGACAACGGCACGTGGCGCTACAAAGAGGGCGCGGCGGCCACGCAACAGACCTGCGATGTCGTCGATGCACTGGAAGTCTGTATTGCGCCCACGAGTTGGCGCCGGCAAACCAACAAGACCGAGAATTTCACGGAAGCCTACGAGACCAAGGATGGCTCGACTTATGTCGGCATTGTCTCCGAGCCGTTCGGCACGTCGCAAGGCTACACGTTCGAGGGCTTGCAGAAGGGCATCGTCGCGAACATGGCCTTGGTCATGAAGGTGGACGAGGCCGAAATCCCGGTCCTCGACGTCAGCGAAACGGTCAAGGGTTTTCCCGGTTTCCGATCCATTACCTATTCGGGCACCGTCAACAGCCTGCCGGTCGTGTTCCACAACATCTACCGGGTCACCGACAAGCGCGCCAATCAGGTGGCGTTCTGGACCATCGGCAAAACCATGACGCCGGAGTTCCAGGCCAAGATCGACGAGTTCCTGGCGGTGGTGAAGAGCAAATGAGTTCGTTTGCCTCAGCAGGTGGCACGGCGCACATCCAGAACTGCGAACGCTAGCGCCAGCCTTGCGCATGGCCTATGAGGGGCATTGCGCTGGTTGGCGCCACGCGGTTTTCGCATCTGGAGTTCCTGTCATGTCTGCCACCTGGTCCCCGGCTTCCTGGCGCAACCTGCCTGTGCAGCAGATGCCGGATTATCCGGACGCGCGGGCGCTGCAGGATGTCGAAGCCCGGATCGCGTCGTTTCCGCCGCTGGTATTTGCCGGTGAAGCGCGGGCGCTGAAAAAGTCGCTGGCCGAGGTTGCGGCTGGCAAGGCGTTTGTGCTTCAGGGTGGTGATTGCGCCGAGAGTTTCCTTGAGCACGGCGCCGACACGATCCGCGATTTCTTCCGCGTCTTTCTGCAGATGGCGGTGGTGATGACCTATGCCGGCGGCGTGCCAGTGGTGAAGATCGGCCGCATCGCCGGCCAGTTCGCCAAGCCGCGCTCGTCGCCGATGGAGAAGAAGGGCGATCTGGAACTGCCGAGCTATCGCGGCGACATTGTCAACGGGCCGGAGTTCACGCCCGAATCGCGCATTCCCGACCCGAAGCGGCAATTGGAGGCGTACCGGCAGTCGGCGGCGACGCTCAATCTGCTGCGCGCCTTCGCGCATGGTGGCTATGCCGATATGGAGCGGGTGCACACCTGGATGCTCGGCTTCGTCAAGGACAGCCCGCAGAAGGAGCGTTACGACGACCTGGCCGATCGCATCAGCGAAACGCTGACTTTCATGAGAGCCTGCGGCATCACCTCGGACTCGACGCCGCAACTGCGCGGCACGTCGTTTTACACCAGCCACGAAGCGCTGCTGCTGGGCTACGAGCAGGCCCTGACGCGGCTGGATTCGACCAGCGGCGACTATTATGCGACCAGCGGCCATATGATCTGGATCGGCGACCGCACGCGCCAGCTTGACCACGCCCATGTCGAATTCGCGCGCGGCGTCAAGAATCCGATTGGCCTGAAATGTGGGCCGAGCCTTGAGCCCGACGGTTTGCTGCGGCTGATCGATGTGCTCGACCCAGCGAACGAACCTGGCCGCCTGACGCTGATCTGCCGGTTCGGCTCGGACAAGATCGAGAAGCACTTCCCCAGGCTGCTGAAGGCGGTGACCAAGGCCGGCCGCACGGTGGTGTGGTCGTGCGACCCAATGCACGGCAACACCATCACGGCGGTCAACGGCTACAAGACGCGGCCGTTCGACCGGGTGATGAAGGAGGTCGACACGTTCTTCGCCATCCATCGCGGCGAGGGCACCCATGCCGGCGGTGTGCACGTGGAGATGACCGGCAACAACGTCACGGAATGCACCGGCGGCGCCATCGCCATCACGGAAACGGACCTGTCCGACCGCTACCACACCCATTGCGACCCGCGCCTCAACGCCGACCAGTCGCTGGAACTGGCATTTACGGTGGCGGAACGGTTGAAGCTGGAGCGTGCGGCGGCGGGTGGTCGCGCAGTGCCAGTGGCAGCGGCGGAGTAGAAAACCGGGGTCAGGCGCTTAGCGGGCTAAGTGCCTGACCCCGGTTACCCGGATAGTGGGTCAGTTTGAAGTAGATCTGGGGTCAGTAACGCCGTGGTCTAACCGTCCGCTATCGGGACTGAGCGGCAATCTTGTTCGCAAGCGATGTCGCGATGGGCCAGGAGCGGCCAGTTGCTGC
>JANNSA010000479.1:0-1835 GCA_031402115.1 Hyphomicrobiaceae bacterium
AGCGTCGCTTTACGAACCGTCCGCCTGAGCTCCTTCATCAGCTCTTCAGACTGGGCGCGATCTGCAAGTAGGCCAGTCTCTGCCCTGGCCAGCTCCTTGCGGCACTCCTCTTTGGTCACGCCAAACTCGCCAGCCGCAAACAGATGGTCCGCCTTGGTAAGACGCGCTTCCAGCTCCTGACGCTTTGCATCGACGATCTTTTGCTCGGCGCCGGTTCCGCGCAGCCGAACAAGTTCGTCTACAAGAACGATGACGTCTTTGCGCACCCCGGCCACCAGCTCTGCGCTGCGGACTTTGTAGGCCTGCGTTTCGCCAGTAGCGAACGTCGCCGCTATCTCCTCGGCCTTTCCTTTGAATACATCCTTCGCGAGCAGATAGTTACTCTTCTCTACCCGCTCCTTCCACTCCAGCCGCATTCTCTCGATTGCGTCGGCCGATGCACCTTCGGCTCGGGCTTTCCCCAACGCTTCACCCATGCGTGTCGCGTCTTCGCGCAGACCGTCCAGGTCCTTCGTCCAACGCACAACGTTTTCAGGTGAGGACGCCGTCTCTTTAACCTGTTGCTGCTTGCTCTGTTTCTCGATGCGATCGAGGATCAGCGTCGTCGCGGCATCGAGAAACTGCTGATCGTTCGGAGCCCCGCCCATATACTTCATCAGTACTTGCGCAATGACTTGCTCGTAGGCTTGTTTGTTGGGAGTCCGATGGTAGCCATGACCGCCAGCCTCAGAGAATCCATCTTGCATCTCTTGAGCGATCTGATCCCATGGCAGCCCGTTCAAGTTACCGCCCCCCTGCTTGACAGCAGTGACCGCAAGAATGCCGGAAAGGTTCAGTTTCTCCTTCGCGCGGTCCCACACATCTGCAAGATTGTTTAGATGATCACCACCTCCGGCCTGCCCCTGCAGCACCTGCCCCTGGGCGACAATTCGCTCAGAAAGCAGCTCCGCACTTTTCACACGGAACGCAAGCGAGGCATCTTCGTTCCCGAAATGCTTCGCTAACACCCCCGCCACCAGTGTCTCTAGTGCGGGATAGAGGGCCGGATTTGTCGCGTAGCGGTCTCCGCCAACCTTACGTAGCTCTTCGATCAGCTCCGCCGACGCGAGCGCAATCTTCTTCTCTTTGTCGGGCATCTCGCCCAACAGCCTAGTGGATGATTTTAGTATTCCTTCGACCGCTTTGTTTTCATCAGCAGTGCCCAGCGCAGTAAGGTTTGCAAGGTGCGCATCAGACACAGGCAGCTTGAGATTAACCACATCCGGTCCGGCTGCGCCGATCGGCATAGGGTCTGCTTTCGGAACAGCATTTGTCGCTGGCGTGGTGACGACTATATCAAAACCCATATTCCCTCCGGGGATTCCCGCTCAGCATCCAAGCCGTCGCGGGAGATTAACCAAAATCAAAACCTTAGGCAGACGCAGCTAGGCTGCGTCGCGCACTTCTGCGCGCTCGGGTACCTCACTTGCCCCCTGCATGTATTCCTGGATTACCGGGAAGGTCAGACCCAAAAATACCCGACGATCGATAGGCAGAAGCTTTGCCAGCTCCCGTCGCGCCTTGTCTGCCTCGTCGAGCAGATTGAGGCGATAGAGCACCCCAACACGGCTCACATGGGCCGCAAGAAAGCCGGGGTAGATTGCGATTGCCTCCTCAAATGCGATCAGCGCCTCATCAAACCGCTCGCGGCAGACCTTCGTCCAGCCATAATTGTTGATGATATCCGCAGCGAGAAACGCCTGTCCGACCGCTTGCGCCTTTGCCCTAAGGAAGTACACATCAGCCGCGGCATAGTTTCGCCTCGCAAGTGCCACCACGCCGGCGCCGCGTCCATT
>JANNSA010000480.1:0-5425 GCA_031402115.1 Hyphomicrobiaceae bacterium
CTGTCAGACCCGACCGTTCGGCCAGCTGGTCAACCACGGCACGTGAGCAGACCAGCGGATAACCCACCTCCTTGGTCACGCCCTCGAGCCGTGCGGCGACGTTGGTGACGTCGCCAATCACGCTGTATTCATGGCGCGACGCAGCGCCGATATGGCCCGCCACGCCGACTCCCGCATGCAGGCCGATGCCGATCTCGAACGGGGGTTCACCAGCGGCGAGCAGCGCCACGTTCAGTTGCGCGCGTTCGGCCAGCATCGCGCAGGCAGCAGCAAAACCGGATGCACAGGGGTTGTCCAATGGTTTGGGCACACCGAACACCGCCATCATGCCGTCGCCCATGTATTTGTCGATCCAGCCGCCCTCGGCCTCGATCGCCGCGCCAAAGTGCGCGAACAGCCGGTTGAGTACGAACACCACGTCATAGGGCAGTTTGCTTTGGCTCATTTCGGTGAAGCCGCGCACGTCGAGGAACAGCACCGTCAGCACACGCTCGGTGCCTGCGGTTTCGGCGGGCGCGGCGGATTGCACTTCGGCCGGCTCTGGCGTGACAATCCGCAGCACAGTCAGGTCGGTTGCCGGGCGAATTTGACAGGCCAGCCTGACGCCGGCTGGCGCGCCAACTCGCTGCAGCGTGCGCGCCTCGGCCTCCGATGGCGGCAGCAATGACTCCAGGCCACGTACGACACGCACACGGCAGGTGGAACAGCGAGCCCGGCCACCGCAGATGGAGGTGTGCGGCACGCCCCGCGCCCGGCTGATTTCGAGCAGGCTCGGCCCCGGCGTCACCGCGATCTCGGGGCCATCGAGATACGTAATCCTGATCTTGGTCTCAGCGGCGCTGCGCACCATGCACGCCAGCACAGCCAGCAGCGCCAAAAGCAGCAATCCGATGTAGCTGGCCTGCGCCGTCGCCAGTGTTGCGCGCAGCTGCGCGTAGTCCGTGTCCGTCAGCCAGCGTGTGCCATAGCGGATTTGCGCAATGACCGCCGGATCGCTGGAAATCGCCGCGATCTCGCGTCCCGCCGCTACAAAGCCGGTCAGCGCCAGCAGCGGTATCGCGACGGCCAGCGCCAACAGCCAGGGACCGGCGCGGCCATACCAGGGGGCCAGTCGCAGCCAGAAGTGCAAACCAATGCAGCCATGCGTCCAGACCAGTAGCAACAACACGGACTGGTTCCACGCCAGCCAGGGCCACAGCGAACTCAGCACCTGGCCATAGCGATCCGAAACGCCATAGTCTTCGGGCGCCATGCCGGCAAAAACCATGTGCGGCAGCAGCAGGAACGGCACCGCCACGCCGCTACCGATCTGCAGCCATTCCCACAGCGGCAAACGCAGCGTCCGACGCGCCGCCAGCCGCGCCAGCCCCAGTGCTGGATGCAGCAGCGCCGCCACCGCCAGCACGGCCTTGCCCGGCAGCGAGCCGGTGATGGCGGTGCGCCAGCCTTGCGCCGCCTCCATCACGTCCAGGCCAATCAGCCCGAGCCCGTGGTTGAGAAAATGCGTCAGCGCGAACGCGAACAGCACCAGCCCGGAGCCGAGCCTGAGGCGCTGGACCAGGGAGCCGGCGAGGAGAACGTTCATGGCATTAGCCTCGGCGCGGAGAGGCGACAGTTAGGGCGCAGCACACGGTGCGCTGCGCCCGCCGCCAGAGACCTCTGTGCACGTCGCTCCGATCCCTGTTTGCAGCAGCGTTCAGGATCGCGCCACAACCCTGTCTCGCGTCGGGAGAAGGCAAACAGGCGATCCGGTTTGCTCGACCATGGGAGCTCTGCGCGCATTGGCTCCTCAGGTATTTCGCAGTGGTCTGCCGCCGGCAATCAGCCGTTCCCGCTACTTCTTCGGGCTGCCAGCGTCGCGCTTGCCGAACTTCGGCTTTTCCTTCGGAGCAAACGGATTGGCCACGGCAGCCGCCGGCTTCTTCTCGGCCTTGGGCTTCTTGACTTCCTTGTTGCTGCGAGCTTGACCCTTGGCCATGGCGATTACTTTCTTTGCTGTCGCGTTGTTGGCGGCGACTGACTGAGAGACCCGGCCAACACCTGGTTGGGCCGACTAACGGAGCACCTGAGTGCGCCCATTCCCGAACACCGTCTAGGAAAAAGAACCGGCGCTCCGCAGTTCTTCGGGGGACTAGGCCAGGCAACGCGCCCAGCCCTGCTGCACGCTGCCAATTCAACTAAAAATCTAAGCCAATTCAAGTGGTTTCATACAGTCAGTTGAAAGACTTGTGTGCGTAACTCGGCGCCTTAGCAGGAGGCCGGCAATGCATCCCTTGAGCCAAGTGCACGGTTTGATGGCGCGATTCCGCGTGGCCAACGCCGGCAACATCGCTATGATCTTCGCGTTGTGCCTTGGCGTATTGTGCGGCGCGATTGGCGTTGCGGTTGACTATGGCCGCGGCAGCTCAACCCGCAGCGAGCTGCAATTGGCGCTTGATGCCGCAGTATTGGCAGCGGCGCGACGGCATTCAGTTGACGATCCGGAGGCGCAGGGGCTGGTCGCGCAATATGCGCGCGCCAACTTCTCGAGCAAGTATCCCAACCTGCGGATAGTGCTGGAGTCGAGCATCGGCGTCGACGGCAAGGTGCGCGCCAAGGCCACCGTCACCGTGCCGACCCTGTTCATGCAAATCCTCGGCACCGACGCCATTCTCGTTTCTGCGAAATCAGAAGCCCGCTTTGGCGCTGGCCTTGCTGACATCGCTCTGGTGCTCGACAACACGTATTCCATGAATGGCGCGAGCATCGACGGCTTGAAGACTGCGGCCAAGGGCTTGGTCGACATTCTCTACGCCGCGCCTGATGCAGAACGCACCGTGCGCGTCGGCCTAGTGCCATTTGCGCAATACGTCAATGTCGGCCTCGGCTATCGCGGTGAGAGCTGGTTGTCGGCGGCGCCTGACAGCAGTGCGACCAGCAATCAGTGTTGGAACACATATCCGAACGCTGTTGCCAGCAATTGCCGCGACGTCACATCGACATATACGACTTATAATGACGGCGTTCCGACGACGACGACATCGACCTCGCAGCAGTGCGATTGGGACTATCGCGATCCTGTCGAAGTCTGCGGCGATGTAACCACAACTCAAGTCTGGAATGGCTGCGTCGGCAGCCGCGCGCATCCGCTCGATACGGGCATCGGCCAGGACTTTGCGACACCGGTACCCGGCATCATGAATGTCACCTGCACGCAACCGCTGGCGCGCCTCGACAACGACAAGGACGCCATCAAGGCGCAGATCGACGGCATGGTGGCGATCGGCGAAACCTATCTGCAGAGCGGCCTGATCTGGGGCTGGCGCGTGGTCTCACCGCAGGCGCCGTTCGCCGATGGCCACGACCGCGCCGCGCATCCGGAAGTCAAGCGCTTCATCGTGCTGATGACCGACGGCGCCAACACCAAGTCGCCTAACTACCCGGATCACGCTGGCGGCGACGTCGTCATGGCCAATTCCCTCACAGCGGAAACCTGCACCAGCATCCGCGCCGAGAACACGTACATCTACACCGTCGCCTTCAACGTCACCGACGCCACTATCCGCAACCTGCTACGCGACTGCGCCTCGGCCCCACCCTACTACTTCGAGGCCGACGACACCGACGAACTGCGCACCGCCTTCGCCAAGATCGCCAACAACGTCGTGGCGATCAGGTTGACGCAATGACGGGTGGGTGGACTTGGACATCACACTCGTGACCAGGATCGCTCGCTCCAGACGTCTCGGAGTGCGCAGTGGATCAGTAAACTGTCTCGATGTTGCGGGGAGCCCGGCCGCAGAAATGCATCCTAGAGCTGCCCGTGGTCGAAGCTCCAGATCATGTGTAGAAGCGCTCGGAAGTAACGCGAAGTAACGCAAAGTATTGCGCGGTGCTTCGTGTGGTTAACGGATTGAGTTCCAGCCGCGGGCCGCCCCTGTCGCTTGGATACGGAATTGCGTTTCAGGAACTGCTCTCTAGTCGCAGCTCGCTCAACAACCGCCGGGCTGCGATTTGGTCATCGCGGGCGACGCGGAGGCCGATATGTCGGGGATGGATGGTGCCGGGAAAGCCGAGCGTGGCCATTCGCACGATGTAGCTGCGTGCGAGGCTCCCATTCAACAGGCACTTCACCCTGCCGCCAGCGGCAAACTCACGCTTGCGCCACGGCCGCCCGTCCAGGTCCTCGATGAACGGATGCGTCGCCGCGTAAGCGACCGGCGCCGCGCTCTTCCGTCGGATCAATGTCGCCGTCGCGAATGCTGGCAGCGGATTGGCCGGCCTTGAAGCGGTCCGCCACGGTGTCCACCAGCAGCCGCGTCCCGGCGATTCACGCTGTGCCGCCGAGGATGGCGGGATTGGCAACGATCAGCGCTTTGACCGTGCGGCACACTACGATGGGCTACTCCGAGGCGCAATGAATCGATTGCCGGATGAGTGGTGCCTGGCACCGCAAGATGCCAGACGACCTGTCCCGTGCCAGCGCGCTTGGTTGGGAATAGGAAAACTGTCCGCGTATTCCCCTGGGCTGTGACTGGCACCTCTGGCGCCTGCCACTCAGTGGCTTCTCGCGGCACCGTCCGAGCCAGGCGGACTGGATGCCGGGACTGGAGTTGGCAAGCACTCGGACCGGCCGCTCGGGTCGCGGCCCCGGCGCGCCTTCGCCGCATCGCAGGCGCCGCGTGCCCGGAGTGAATACGTATACTGTCTACGAAATTCGGCTGCGAAATTCGGCCGGCCGCCATGGCCGCCATGGCCGTGCTGCGCGCGCCCGTCGACGCGTTGTTCGACAAGGTCACCGTCAACGCAGACGACACCGCCATCCGCGCGAACCGCCTCAATCTGCTGGCCCAAATCCGCGCCGCCACACTCACAGTCGCGGATTTCTCTAAGATCGAGGGGTAGGGAAGGGGACATGATGTTCAGCTTCGCCATGGCACAGCTGTGCTGGTGAACAAGCGCCGGGCGGCGAAGCTGAACTTCGTGGCCCCGGTCTTGGCGCGGGCGGCAGCTGCAGAACTGCACGGCGGAGGAGCTGGGCTGGTGTCGGGGGCTTCTGACCCACAACCATCATGTTGCCTCTGCGCCAAGCCTGTTGCGCCGGGGGCACGTTGCACCGGCTACGCGACCAAACAAGCTCAGCCGCACCTACCGCGCACTGACAGCCGCTGCTCCGCCTGATATGCTCCTTTCTGTTCTGCGTGGGGGGCTGCCATGCCGCGTCTGTTCATTTCGCATTCCAGCGTCGACAATGTCGCCGCGCTGGCCTTCCAGCGCTGGGTCGTTGCCAACGGCTGGGCAGCCGAAGATGTCTTCATCGACCTGCATGGCATCGGCGCCGGCGAGCGCTGGCGCGACACCTTGCGCAAGGCCAACAAGTCATGCGAGGCCGTTGTCCTGCTCGCTTCGCCCGAGGCGCTGGCGTCCGAGGAGGTCTAGAAGGAAC
>JANNSA010000481.1:0-1629 GCA_031402115.1 Hyphomicrobiaceae bacterium
GGTTCTTGACGACCATGGCGATGCGCTTGTTGGCGGCGAAGGCGCGGGTCGGCAGGCCCGGCAGGGCCAGCGCAGCGATGCCGGCGGCGCCGATTTTGATCAGAGTACGGCGATTGGTCTGCATGAACGAATTCTCCCGAAGCTTTTGATCGTTGAGGGTCGATCTGGTGGCCCAAGCACCTGCCTTCGTGCACGCACGAGACGCAATGCATTGCCCAAATGGATAGTCTCTGGTTTGCAGGCCGCCTGCAAGCCTCTTGTCAGTAAATGTCATATGATACGGCGGCAGCCGGTGTCGGGCAGTTGTGCGCGCCTCGGCGCTGGCCCGGGTGGCCCCGGCTCTCCCCGGCTGGAATGCATGAGCCAGGCCACAAGCGCCGGACGCCCAGTCGGCACCCAGTCCTGCCGTCGCGTGCTAAGATTTTCGGCTGACCATCAACCGCGCTGCGTCAGTGAGGTGCGCCGCGCGCCCGCCAAACTCCGCGAGTGCCGCGCAGGCCCGGGCAACCGCCGCCGCAAGCTCAGCCCGTGCCATTGCCGCACCCGTCAGGCCAACCAGCGTTGCCTTGCCGGCGGCGGCGTCTTTGGCGGTCGCCTTGCCAACGATTTGGGCATCGCCCTCGGCGTCGAGCAGGTCGTCGGAGATCTGGAACGCCAAGCCAAGCGCGTCGCCATAGGCGCTCAATGCCTGGCGCTGAGCCATCGGCGCGCCGGCGAGCACGGCGCCGGCGACGCATGCGAACTGGATCAGCGCGCCAGTCTTCATCGCTTGCACGGCGCGGATGTGGGCGGCATCAGGGCTGGCGGGTTCGCCGCGCTTATCGCTGGCGAGGTCGAGCGCCTGGCCGCCTACCATGCCAGCTCGGCCTGCGGCGCGCGCCAGCAATCCGATCAGCGTGACGCGCACGCTTGCATCAGGATGCGCCGCTTGTTCAGCCAGCTTTTCAAACGCCAAGGTCAGCAGCGCGTCGCCGGCCAGGATCGCCGTCCACTCGTCGAACGCCGCCCACACCGTCGGTGCACCGCGCCGCAGCCGGTCATTGTCCATGGCCGGCAGGTCGTCGTGCACCAGGGAATAAGCGTGCACGCATTCCAGCGCGGCAGCGACGGTAACGGCCGGCTCGTTGGCGACGCGGAATAGCGCCGCACTTTCGAACACCAGAAACGGCCGAAAGCGCTTACCGCCAGCCAGCGCGCCATGCCGCATCGCCGCCGCCAACCGCTCAGGCACGCCTTGGTCCGCTGCCAGCCACGCCTGCAACGTCGCGTCGACCGAACCCCGTGCCGCCGCCATCCGTGCTTCGAGACCCATAAGTCACGCTCTTTCCGCTATCTGTTCACGCCCGTTTACCGGCTGGCGCGTTTCTGGCAAAGCAGCGAGCTTAATAAAGGGCGAGCCAACCCGCCCAGCCATATTCCTTATGATTGATCGCGAGTGTCCCGGGCCAATGCCTGCCGACCGACCTGATAACTGGCGACGTTCTGGGCCCCTCCCGCCTGGGCCTATCGATTCACCGCTGCCATTGCCAACGCGTGAGCCGACACTGCGCCTGGACACGCGCCGTATCCGGCCGAGCCCCAAGCCCATCGACTGGGGAGCCTACGATCCGCGCGCCATCGATTGGCGGG
>JANNSA010000482.1:0-1600 GCA_031402115.1 Hyphomicrobiaceae bacterium
GGCGGCGTTCGATCCGGCGCTGTTGGCGCAGTGGCGCGAACGCTTCGGGCGCGAAATCGCCGAGCAGCTACCCAATGACGCGATGCGGACACGGGTCGCACACCATCTCGGACGCGGAGATCTGTGCGCCGTCGTCACCGCGACGGAGCGCCTCGTCGCCGAACCGTTCGCGCGCGCGTTCGGCATCGAGCATCTCGTCGCCACCGAAGGCGTGATGGTGAACCGGCGGCCGACCGGCGAGGTCGATGGCCTGCCGTGCTTTCGCGAGCACAAGCTGACGCGCGTGCAGCAGTGGCTGGCCGGGTTGAACGCGGCGCCCGACACCATCGCCGGCTTCGACGTATCGTTCTTCTATTCCGATTCGATCAACGATCTACCATTGCTCGAAGCGGTGACGCACCCGGTCGCTGTGCGGCCTGATGAGCGGCTGCGCGCGCGGGCGTTGGCCGCAGGGTGGGAATTCATCGACGATTGACAGTTTGTGCGCGCTGCACGTGCTCGAAGCGTCGCCAATGCGGACCGGATCCCAGTGGCACGTTCGTGCGATGCTCGCCAAAGATCCTGGCTGGTACCTCAATTCCCGATGACCCACCCACACCATGCAGACGTCCATCGCACTCATCTATTTCTCCGGCACCGGACATACTGCGATGCTGGCCGAAGCAGTTCGACGTGGCGCAGAAGTGCTCGTCGATGTCACGGAATTTCGAATCACCGGATCGCATGTCATCGAGGGCCGCTTCCGACACGAGGCCGCGCTCGAACTGGTCGATCGAGCGCAGGGCGTCGTCTTCGGAAGCCCGACCTACATGGGCGGCCCAGCGGCAGAATTCAAAGCGTTTGCCGATGCGACCAGTGAACGTTGGAACGGTGGTCACTGGAAGGACAAGGTGGCCGCCGGATTCACAACGGGCACTTGCCCCAACGGCGATCAGAGCTACACGCTCACCTACTTCACGGTACTGGCCGCTCAGCACGGCATGCTCTGGTGCAACCTCGATATTCCCGGCGGAGAAGATGCCGCAGGGCGCAATCGACTCGGCACTCAAGTGGGCTTGGCGTCGCAGGCTGCCGATGGCAAGGTTGCCGCGGACGACTTGCTGACCGCCACCTACCTCGGTCGCAGAGTGGCCACGTTGGTCAAGCGGTTCAATGGCGTCGCTCCGTGACCGAGCGGGTAGCGCCGATCGCCGGCTGGCAGTCGTCAAGGTGCTCAAGGTGCTGGATCGGCATCCTGATCTGTTGGATGAAATCCGGATGGCTGAATGAAAAGGACAGCGAGCGGGGTTTAAATTTGAGACTTGACCCCGATGCCCTCGACAAAGAAGGAAGTCCCTGTAACGGGTTAGGGCGCACTCTTTGCCAACCTATTGCTTCTCAAAGCAGCCGCGCAGGCCCGAGAAAAAGGGACATTCCGACAACGAACAAGACAAAGAAGTCCGTCGCGACCCACCCATACCGCTTAGGTTGAACATACACACCTGTAGCGAAGTAAGCCAGTTTGCCTCTAAGGCGACTCAGGTAATACTGAACTGGAAGCGCATGTAAGAGCAAGAGTCCAATAGCGGAAACGAGGGTCAGCCGCCCGGCCGCGGCGAGG
>JANNSA010000483.1:0-6694 GCA_031402115.1 Hyphomicrobiaceae bacterium
CTTCGCTAAAGCCGGTCCAAAAGCTTGTAGTAGGTCATGCCGAGCGCCAGTATTTGGCTGCCGATCCACGGGTGGGTCGGCACGCGCCATTGGTGGATGCGGCCGAATTGATCGAGCGCCCGGGTGTCGCCACCAATGGCGTTGGCGACGATCTCGGCGGCAATATGCGTGGTGTTGACGCCGTGGCCGGAATAGCCCTGCAGGAAGAACACGTTCTTGGCGCTGCGGCCGAGCAACGGGACGCGGCTGATGACGATGCCGATATGGCCGCCCCATTCGTAGTCAATCTTGAGGTCGGCGAGGTCGGGCCAGATCGCCAGCATGCGTGGCCGCAGTGCGCCCGTGATGCTGATGGGATCGCGGTTGGCGTATTGGCACAGGCCGCCAAACAGCAGGCGGCGGCCGGCTGACAAGCGGTAATAATCAAGCACCATGCGGCTGTCGCTGACGGCGGCATCGCGCGCATTGATGCGCTTGGCGCGGGCTTCGGAAAGCGGTTCGGTGGCGATGATGTAAGTGCCCGCCGGGAACAACAGGCCGCCGAGCTTGCGCTGCTCGAGCTGGTGGTAGGCGTTACCAGCCAGCACAACTGTATCGCAGGTGACATTGCCTCGGCTGGTCACCACCACTGGCTTGTCCCCGTGCACGATGCCCGTGACGGCAGTGTCCTCGTGAATGGCAACGCCGATGCTGGCGGCGCCGCGCGCCTCGCCCTTGGCCAGGTTGAGCGGGTGCAAATGCAGGCAACGGGCATCGAAAAAGCCGCCGCAATAGCGATCGGTGCCAAGTGCTTCAGCAATCCCGGCTTTGTCGATCAGCTGCAGATGATCGCCGCGGCCACGCTTGACGCAGTCATCCACGTGCGCGTGCATGGACCTCAGGTGTTTCGGCCGCATCGCCGCTTCGATGTAGCCGCGCTTCAGATCGCACCGGATATTGAACCGCTTGATGCGCGCCTCGATGATGTCGTGGCCGCGATAGTAGATGTCCCAGATCAGCTGCCGGCCTTCCTCACCCAAGCCAGTCTCAATCCGGCCCTCACCGGGAATGCCGCCATTGACCTGGCCGCCATTGCGTCCTGATGCGCCCCAGCCAATGCGGTTGGCCTCCAGCAGCACGACCTTGGCGCCGCGGTCCGCGAGTTCAATGGCCGTGGAGATGCCAGAAAAGCCGCCGCCGATGACGCAGACGTCAGCGCGGGTGTCGCCAGCGAGTGCCGGGTAGACGCTCGCGTCATTGGCGGTTGCGGCATAATACGAGGTGGTGTGCGATTGCGCGGTCATACTGTCCTGAAATACCAATCAAAGTCCCGGTCGGGGATCTCGGCGTGATAGCGATCTTCCTCGCGCCGTTTCATGCGCACAAAGACGTCCTTGAAGTCGGAGCCAAAGTACGGCCGCAGCGCCTCACCGCGATCAAAGGCGTCGATTGCCTTTAGCCAACGGTTGGGCAGTGGCGGCGGCCGCTTGGTATCGACTTCGCGGGTCATTGGGCCTGGATCAATTTTGCCCGCCAGCCCGTGATGCGCAGCGGCAAGCACGGCTGCGGTCACCAGATAGGGGCAAGCGTCAGCGCCGGCTACCCGATGCTCGAAGCGCGCATCCTTCTCGCCGGCAACCGGCAGGCGCACCGCAACGCCGCGTTCATTGGCCGACCAGGTTGGCTCGATCGGCGCCAGATTGTTGGGTGCCAGTCGCCGATAGGAATTGGCGTTGGAGCAGAATGTCGCCATCGATTCCGGCATCAGCTTGAGCAGGCCGCCGACCGCGTGGCGCAAACGCTCGTCACCACCCTTGGTGCCGAAGATGTTGCGTCCCTTGGCATCGAGCAGGCTGACATGGATATGCAGGCCGGAACCCGAGCCCTCAGCGAAGGGCTTGGCCATGAAGCTGGCCACGTGGCCGTGCTGACGGGCAACCGCCTTGATGATCCGCTTCAGGCACATGGCATCGTCACAGGCCGCGAGCGCGCTGGGCACATGGCGCAGATTGGCTTCAAACTGGCTGTCGCCATACTCGGTCAGGATGCAGGTCAGCGGCACACCTTGGACGGCGCAGGCCGACTTAACGTCGGTGATGAACGGCAGAAAGTCTTCCAACACCTCCATGCTCATCGTCTGAGTGCCGGTCAGTCGCGGCCGGCCGTCAGCCGGCTTCACAGGCTCAGGCGGTGACTGACGCGCGTCGAGCAGATAGAACTCCAGTTCAAGGGCCAACACCGGTATCAGGCCCATGTCGAGCAGCGGCTGGCAGGCGCGCTTCAACAACTGCCGGACATCGGCAAAGTGTGGTTCGCCTTCCAGCGTGAATGCTTCCGTGATCACTTGTGCGGTAGGCTCGGCGCGCCATGGCACCATACGCAGGGAACCCGGCACCGGCGTAAACATCACGTCCGGATCACCCTCGAAGCCGGGATTTAGGAACCAGTGCTCGGTGTGGCCCTTGGCATCCAGCATCAGATGCGAGGACGGTGAGATCATCCCCTTGGCGGCGAGGCCGGGCAGATCACTGGCCGGATATTGCTTGCCGCGGAAAATGCCCGAGACGTCCGAATACAGGACTTCCACGGTTTGCAGATCGGGGTGGGCGGCAGCAAAGGCGCGCGCTTCATCGCTGAATGTCATTTTTTATGGGCAGACTCGCTATTGGCGTACCACGAGGGCTTGACTTGAAATTGTGATCACAATTACGGAAAGGTGTCAAACCGGCGATCACTCTGCTATGCCGCCCGCGATTGTCCCTCAGCAAACGAGCCCAGCCATGGCCCAGTCGCCGCCCAAGAAATCACCGGCTAAGGCCGCAGCCAAAGCTTCCGTGCAACCGGTCTGGGAAGACTTCAAGGGCGAGCCCTGGCACCCAACCTTTGCGGGTATCCCGACCTATCTGCGACGGCCATTGACGCGCAGTTTCGCCGGCGTCGACGTGGTTGTCAGCGGCATCCCGTTCGACAACGCCACCACCGACCGGCCAGGTACGCGCTTTGGTCCGCGCAGCATCCGCGCCGCAAGTGGCGGATTGGCGGAACTCAACGCCTTCCCGTGGGGTTTTGACCCGTTCAAGACGCTGAACGTCGTCGACGCCGGTGATTGCGTGGTCAACCATCACTTGCCCGATACGGTGATTGACTCAATTGCCAACCATGCGCGCGGCATTCTGGCGAGCGGTGCGTCCATGCTGACGTTCGGCGGCGACCATTTCGTCACCTATCCGCTGCTGAAGGCGCATGCCGAGAAGCATGGGCCGGTCGCCTTGCTGCAGTTCGATTCACACTGCGACACTTGGCCGGGCTGGGGCGACGACGGCAAAGATCTCAACCACGGCAGCATGTTCCTGCGCGCCGCCGAGGAGGGCATCCTCGACGTCAAGCACTCGATCCAGGTTGGCCTGCGCACCACCAATACCAGCGATCACGGCTTTGAAATCCTGACCTCACCCTGGCTGCTGCGCAATGGCGTCGATGCCACTGTCGCCGCTATCAAAGCGCGCATCGGCTCAGCTAAAACCTATTTGTCGTTTGACATCGACTTCCTCGATCCCGCCTTTGCGCCGGGCACTGGCACACCAGTGATGGGCGGTCCTGCCAGCTGGCAGGCGCTGGCGATCCTGCGCGAACTCGGTTCCCTCAACTTGATCGGCATGGACGTGGTGGAAGTCTCGCCGCCCTATGACCATGCCGAGATCACGGCGCTGGCGGCAGCAACGCTCGGCAATGATTATCTGTGCCTGCTGGCTGCCAAGAAGGGCGCCAAGCCGCATATCGTCGGCAAGCTTTGAGGTTATGGAGGCAGCATGCGGATTGGAATCCTGGAGACCGGCCGGCCGCCGGAAGAGTTGACGGGTAAGCACGGCAGCTATCCCGGCATGTTCGTCAACCTGCTGGCCAAGGAAGATCCGGCGCTGGAGTTCACGTTCTATGCCGCGCTGGACGGTGAAGTGCCCAGCGACCCGCATGCCTGCGATGCCTGGCTGATCACCGGCTCGCGCCATGGTGTCTATGAAAAGCTACCGTGGATGGCTGATCTGTCGGCGCTGATTCGTGCCGCCTTTGCCGAGAAGGTGCCCGTAGTCGGCATCTGCTTCGGGCATCAGATCATGGCTGAGGCGCTCGGCGGCAAGGTTGAGAAGTCGAACAAGGGCTGGGGCCTTGGCCTGCACAGTTACGGCCTCAACGCTGACCGCCCAGCCTGGATGAGCGACGAAGAAGCGACCTTCGCAATTCCCGCTGTGCACCAGGATCAGGTCGTGACCTTGCCCCCCGGTGCCAAGGCTGTCGCCTCATCGGAATTCTGCGAGAACGCCGCGATTGCCTATGACGGCCCCGGTTTTTCCGTGCAAGGGCATCCGGAATTCAGCGAGCCATACCAGCGCGATCTCTACGTCGCCCGCAAAGCCATTTTGCCCGAGCCCGTGGTTGCCAAGGCCGTACAGTCGTTTGGTCAGCAGGCGAGCGACAGCCGCACCGTCGCACAGTGGATCGTGGCATTTCTCAAATCGGCAAAGCTGTAGGGAGCGAAAGGCCCTCTTGGGCCGTATCGCACCAACCGGCGGTGCTGCGAGCGCCGCGAGCCAAACTCGGCGGAGCCGTGCTGAGTGTCGCGCCCATCTGCCGTGAACGGTGCGATACGGCCCAAGTGGGCCTTTCGCACTCTACTTGCGCCGGCTCAAGAGCGCGAACAAGCCGGCGACGACGATGATCGCCGCGCCAATCAGCGTGCTCGATTGCGGCACCTCGCCCCACAGGGCAAAACCCCAGAACGCGATCCAGAATAGTCCCGTGTACTCGAACGGCGCGACCAAGTTGGCCTCACTGACGCGGTAGGCTTCCGTCAGCATGACGCTGCCAGCCAGCGCCAGCGGACCGCAGGCCATCATCATGCCGAGGTCCAGTGCGGTGGGCATCGCCCATGGCCGCAGCAGGAAAGCCAAGGCGCCGCCGTCAGCAGTCACCTGCAAACCCGAGAGCCACAACAGCACCGATAGAACCAGCGCCGCCAGCAAGAAAACGATGTTCTGGTAAAACGAAAGCACGCCAGCGCTGGCTGCGACGCCGAGCCGGCGCACCAGTACTTGGGCCACAGCATAGAGAAAGGCGGCGCCTAGCGCGAACAGGGCGGCTGGTTTGAACACTGCACCGCTTGGGTCTAGGGCGATGATGACACCGGCGAAGCCAATCAGCACTGCCAGCCAGCGGCCTAAGCCGATGCGTTCGCCAAGAATTGGTCCGGCCAGTGCCATCACCAGCAGCGGCACCGTGAAGTAGAGCGCTGTCGCATCGGCCCAAGGCAACACCGGGAAGCCGAGATAATAGAGCGTGTAGGCGCCAAACAGGATCAGGCCGCGCAACAGCAGGAAGCCAATAACAGGCGAGGCGAGTGACCGCACGCCGCTCGTCAGGGCCACGAAAATCAGAAAGCACGGCAGGGCTGCCGCACAGCGCAGCGCCAGCACCTCCGTCACCGGATAACTGCCCGATACGGCTTTCACCAACAGGTCATGCAAAGCGAACACGAACACGCCAGCGCATAGTAGGCTGATGCCGATCCAGGCGGCGCGCTGCGGCCGCGCAAGAGGCTCAACAACAAGGGCGGCTGGTTGCGCGCTCACGACGGCATCAGGTCTTTCAACCCGGCACTAGGATCAGTCAATCGTTCCGCGCGTACGGCGCCACCTTGCTCCATCAGCCGGCGGCCGATCATGTAATCCTTGGGGGAGTTGACGGCCTCCACAGCGCGCAAGCGCTCCCCCGCCAAATGGAAGATCGCGAATTTGCGTGGCTCGGCGTGCTGGCGGACGATCAAGGTGTGGTCGTTGGACGGCAGCCCGGCGATCTGCAGCGCCTCGTCATACTGGTCCGACCAGAACCACGGCACCTTGGCGTAATCCGCCGGCCGGCCAACGATAGTGAGTGCCGCCGTATGGGCCTGGTCACTGGCATTCTGCACCGATTCCAGCCGCAATGCGCGGCCCGCGAACGGGCTCGGATGGTTGGTGCAATCACCGATCGCCAGGACTGCCGGATCGCTGGTGCGCATGTGCGCGTCGACAATGATGCCGTTGCCCGTTGCCCGTCGCCAGACCCGCCGCGCTTGCCAGCTCCTCATTGGGCAGCGCGCCGATACCGGCCAGCACCGTGTCGGCGGCCAGCGCGCTGCCATCGGTCAACCGCACCGTGGCAACGGCGATGTCGCCTTCCAGCGCTGTGACGCCGGTGCCGAGCCGCACATCGACGCCGTGCGCGGCATGCACCTTGGCAAAATAGTCCGAGATCATCGGCGTGGCAACGCGCGCCATCAATCGCGGCAAGGCCTCGATCACGGTTACGGCAGCGCCAAGCTTGGTCGCGGTGGCGGCAACCTCCAGGCCAATATAGCCGCCGCCGATCACCACCAACCGGTGCGGCCGGCCCAGCGGGGCGTTCAGGCGCGCCTGCAAGGCGAGGCACTCATCAAGGGTGCGCAGTGTCATGACGTTGGCAAGGTCGGCGCCAGGCAACGGCAGCGGCCGCGCGCGCGTTCCGGTCGCCAGCACCAGGGTCTGGTAATCCAGGTCCTCGCCCGACGCGAGCCGCAGCTGCTTGGTGCCGCGATCAATGCTGGTGACGCGCTCGTTCAGACGCAGGTCGACGGCGTCCGTGTCATAGACTTCGCGCAGGCGCAGGATCACGGTGTCAATGCCGACTTCGCCCGACAGCAGCT
>JANNSA010000484.1:0-2861 GCA_031402115.1 Hyphomicrobiaceae bacterium
CGGGCCGACCGCCAGCGTCGAGGAAGTCAGCCTGGCCGATTGGCGGCAGTGCATGGCGGTCAATCTCGACGGCGCCTTCCTGTGTGCCCGCGAAGTGATCCCGCATCTCAAGCGGCAACAATCCGGTTCGATCGTCAATATGTCGTCCAATGCCGGCTTATTCGGCTTTCCGCGCCGCTCGCCCTATGCGTCGGCGAAGTGGGCGATCCGCGGTTTTACACGAACCTTGGCGCAGGAACTCGGGCCGTCGGGCATCCGCGTCAACTGCATCTGTCCTGGCGCGGTGTCGGGCGACCGCATTGACCGCGTCATCGCCGGAGAGGCGCAGAAGACCAATAAGAGCCTCGACGAGGTGCGCGCCCACATGACCAGCCGCTCGTCGCTGAAGACCTTCATCGCGCCCGATGACATCGCCGGGCTGATTCTGTTTCTCACGTCGGCCGCCGGTGCTCGCATTTCGGGCCAGGAAATCGCCGTTGACGGCCACACGGAGACGTTGTGATGCGGCGCCACATTGCTTTGCTCGCAGCCCTTGGCGCGCTGGCGATAAGCCCCGCTCTTGCCGCCGACCCACCGCGCGATCGCGACAAGGAAATCGCTGGCCTGATCGCCGCCTATTCCGACTTCATCGCCAAGCGCGACGGCGACGCCATCGTGCTCAAGGATGGCACGCGCTTCGCCATCGATGATGGCAAGGGCGAGAAGTCGGTCGAGGGCATTTTCGATGACGCCGACATTGAGGACATGTTCCACTTCCGCTACCGGCTCGGCAATCAGGGCATGCCGCCCGACGTCGACGACGATCCCGGCCGCGTTCGCTTCCAGCCGCTGTTCCTGAAGATGTATGGCGACTGCCAGGCCGATGCCGTCGATGCCAACCTGACGGATGTGCCATGGCTGCCCAAGCATGGCGGCAAGTCGTTCCGCATCACGCGTGTCAATGGCGTCGACAAGGCACTCGCCAAGGTCTCGGCTGAACTTGATGAGCTTCCTGAGAAGTTCATGAAGTACCTGGTGCCGCATTCCGGCAGCTTCAATTGCCGCACCATCGCTGGCACCAAGCGCCTGAGCATGCACGCCTATGCCGCCGCCATCGACCTCAACACCAAGTACACCACTTATTGGCAATGGACCAAGCCAAGCGCCGGCGGCTTCTATTTCTGGAGCAACGAAATACCGCTCGAAATCGTGCGCGTGTTCGAGAAGCACGGGTTCATCTGGGGCGGCAAGTGGTACCACTTTGACACCATGCACTTCGAGTACCGGCCAGAGGTCCTCGCGGCCGCCATTCCGGAGACTAAGCCATGACCGGGGCCGCGACCGAAGCTTGCGATCTTTCGGCAGTGGAAGCCCGCCGGCTGATCGGCGTGCATCAGTTGTCGCCGGTTGAGCTGCTCGAGAGTTGCATTGCCCGCATTGAACTGACCAACTCGGCGGTCAACGCGTTCGTGGCGCTCGACTTGGACAAGGCCCGTGCCGACGCACACGCCGCCGAAGCTCTGTTCACGAGCATGTCGGTGGCTGACCAGCCGCTGCTTTATGGGCTGCCAATTGGCATCAAGGACCTGGAAGAGACGGCGGGTCTACGCACCACGTTCGGCTCGCTGCTTCATCGCGACTACGTGCCCGCCAAGGACGAACCCAGCGTCGCAGCCGTGCGACGAGCGGGTGGCATCGTACTCGGCAAGACCAACACGCCGGAATTCGGCGCTGGTGCCAACACCGTCAACCGGGTCTATGGAGCCACGGGCAATCCGTTCGACTCAAACTTGAGCTGTGGCGGCTCGTCAGGCGGCTCGGCCGTGGCATTGGCGCTTGGCATGGCGCCTTTGGCCACTGGCTCCGACATGGGCGGCAGCCTGCGCACGCCGGCCGCCTGGTGCGGCGTCGTCGGCTTCCGCCCGTCAGCGGGCTTGGTACCCGATGCCACCAGCACCGTAGCCTTGTCGCCATTCGCGGTGCTCGGACCGATGGGCCGCACGGTCGCCGACGCGCATCTGCTGTTGCGGGCGCAGATCGACCTCGACCGGCGCGACCCGTTTGCGTCCGGCGACCACGCGATAATTCCAGCCGTGCTGCAGCCCGCCGACCTGCGCAAGGTACGCGCGGCATTCTCGACTGACCTGGCTTGCGCGCCTGTGGCCGCTGCCACCCGCGCTGATTTTGAGCGCAAGGCCAAAACAATCGCGCCGTTGTTCGCCAGCACCGGCCACCGCGATCCTCAGCTCGACGGCGTGCACGAAGCCTTCGAGGTGCTGCGCGCGATCGGCTTCGTCGCCGCCTTTGAGGCACCATTGCGTGACCGCCGCGCCGACCTCGGCGTCAATGTCATCGACAACACCGAGCGCGGCCTCGCCTACAGCCTGGCCGATGTTGCCCGCGCCCACGCCGTTCAGACCCGCCTCTATCGCGACATGCTGACCATGTTCGACGATTTTGACGTCATCATCGCGCCAGCCACTGCCCTGTCGCCGTTCCCGCACGCCTGGCGCGCGCCAGAAACGATCGATGGCACGGCGATGCCGACCTATATGCGCTGGCTGGCGCTGGTCTACGGCTTCACCATGACCTTGTGCTGCGTCGCCTGTATCCCGTGCGGCCGCGACCATCTTGGCTTGCCGTTCGGCATCCAGATCGCCGGTCCGCGCGGCGCCGACGCCAAGGTGCTGGCAATCGCCCTGGCACTTGAGCAGGCCCTGGCCAACAACCCGGAAACCGCCAGGCCCATCCCCGGACAAATCGTTCGCGTCGCCAGGGCACCTTGAATCCGCTCTCGAACCCCGTTACCACCTCGTTCGATGGGGGCCGGTAGCTCAGTTGGTAGAGCACGTGACTTTTAATCATGTGGTCGCGGGTTCGAG
>JANNSA010000485.1:0-3282 GCA_031402115.1 Hyphomicrobiaceae bacterium
GTGCCCGCCCACATCATCAGGCCGGTCAGCGGCATGATCGACCACAGCCCGCCCATGCGGCGGATGTCCTGCTCGTCCTGCAGGGCATGGATGACGGCGCCGGAGCCGAGGAATAGCAGCGCCTTGAAGAAGGCGTGGGTGAACAGGTGGAACATCGCCGCGTCATAGGCCCCGACGCCCGCAGCGAAAAACATGTAGCCCAGCTGCGAGCAGGTCGAGTAGGCGATCACGCGCTTGATGTCGTTCTGCACTAGGCCGACCGTGGCAGCGAAAAACGCGGTGAAGGCGCCAACCGCCGTGACCACCGTCAGCGCCACGGGTGCGTGCTCGAACACCGGCGACAGGCGCGCCACCATGAACACGCCAGCCGTCACCATGGTCGCAGCATGGATCAGCGCCGACACCGGCGTCGGGCCTTCCATGGCGTCCGGCAGCCAGGTGTGCAGCAGGAACTGCGCCGACTTACCCATGGCGCCCATGAACAGCAGCAGGCACAGCACCGTCAGCGTATCGAGTTGCCAGCCGAGGAAGTTCATCGGCTGGCCGGCCATCGCCGGGGCGGCCCGGAATACGGTGTCGAAATCAACCGTGTTGAACACCGCGAACATGCCGAAGATGCCGAGCGCGAAGCCGAAATCGCCGACCCGGTTGACGACGAACGCCTTCATTGCAGCGGCGTTGGCGCTCTCCTTATGGTACCAGAAGCCGATCAGCAGATAGGAAGCGAGGCCGACGCCCTCCCAGCCAAAGAACATCTGAATGAAGTTGTCGGCAGTGACCAAGGCCAGCATGGCGAAGGTGAACAGCGACAGGTAGGCGAAGAAGCGCGCGCGCCCGTCATCCTCGTGCATGTAGCCGATGGAATAGACGTGCACGAGCGACGACACGGTGTTGACGACGACCAGCATCACCGCCGTCAGCGTGTCGATGCGGATCGACCAATTCGCGTTGAGTTCGCCGGAATTGATCCAGGTCAGCAGCGGTACCTTGAGCACCGTATCGGTGGCTCCTGACATGCCCCATTGCACGAACACGATCCACGACAGCACCGTCGCCGCCAGCATGCACAGCACGGTGACGATCTCGGCGCCGCGATCGCCGATCACCCGGCCAAACAACCCGGCAATCAGGAAGCCGGCCAGCGGCAGGAACAAGATGGCTTGATAGATCATGTCGTCCAACGTCCCAGAGTTCGGTTCTGCTCCCTCTCCCCATCGCGTTCGTTACGCGATGGGGAGAGGGTTGGGGTGAGGGGCAGCAGCGGGCACCGGCCCGGCTCCAACAGGCACCGCCCGTGTGCCTCTGCCCCTCACCCTAACCCTCTCCCCGCAAAGAGCGGAGAGAGAGCGGACAGTCAGCCCTTCATCATGTTGATGTCTTCCACGGCGATCGAGCCGCGGTTGCGGAAATACGTGACGATGATCGCCAGGCCGATCGCTGCCTCGGCAGCGGCGACGGTCAGGATCAGCAGCGCGAACACCTGGCCGACCAGATCGCCGCGGAACGCCGAGAACGCCACCAGATTGATGTTGACGGCCAGCAGCATGAGCTCGACCGACATCAGGATGATGATGACGTTCTTGCGGTTGAGGAAAATGCCAATGACGCCGATCGTGAACAGGATCGCGGCGACAGTGATGTATTCGGACAGGCCTACAGCCATAGTCAATGTCCCTTCCCGGCCGGCTCGAAGCTGTCGAGAAACGCCGTCATATCCGTCATGGCTTTGCTAAGTTCGCGCGCCGCCGGCAATTCCAACGTCGCGTATACCGATTTCAAGCCGAGCCGCCGCTTCATGACGACATAGCCGCGAACGCCGCGCCGCTTAACGAAGAACTGCAGATCGCCAGACGTCGTCCGGATGGCTGGCGTGCTGTAGACCTGCTCGCCCTGCAGCAGGTCGGCCAGTGGCGCGAAAATGCCCATGCGCGTAACTCCTCAACTCGCCTTGCGCCGGATTGGCTCGGCGTCCGGAATTGGCCCTTCGCCGCTCGCCACCTGCACCTTGGCAACGGCGGTGCGCGGGCTGCGCCGCACCTGCTCGCCGGCATCCTGGCGCTTGACGCCTTCCTTGTGCCGCAAGGTCAAGACGATCGCGCCGATCATCGAAATCAACAGGATGACGCCTGAGGCTTGGAAGAAGTAGACGTACTTGGTGTAGAGGATCTGCCCAAGCGCTTCCGTATTCGTCACCCCGACCGGCGTCGGCGCAGTTGGCGCGGCAATCGCCAGCAGCTCACTGCCCGCCGACAGCCGCAGGGCCAGGAAGCCGATCAGCTCCACCGCCAGCACGACGCCGACCAAGAGCCCGAGCGGCGCGTTCTTCATGAAGCCGGCCTTCAGCTCGGCGAAGTCAACGTCGAGCATCATGACGACGAACAGGAACAGCACGGCGACGGCGCCGACGTAAACAATCAGCAGGATCAGCGCCAGAAACTCAGCCCCGACCAGGATAAACAAACCGGCTGCGTTGAAGAACGACAGGATCAGGAATAGCACCGAGTGCACCGGGTTTTTTGCCCAGATCACCATAATTGCCGAAAAGATCAGCACGGCCGAGAACAGATAAAAGAATGCGGCTTGCAGGGCCATTAGCAGCCCTCCTTGATGGTGGTTTCTCCGGTGCCTGGCACCTTTAGTGTCAGGCACCCAGTCCGGTTTCGCGGGTGCGGCTTCAAGGACGGGGTGTCAGGCGCCAAGAGTGCCAGATACCGGAGAAGACACCGGAGAAAGCTCAGCGTCATCGCTCGCATCCTCTGCATCACCGGTACGGCGCGTCTTGCGCGAGGTTGCGGGCGACGGCGCGTTCCCAGCGGTCGCCGTTGGCGAGCAGGCGCTCTTTGCTATAGAGCAGCTCTTCGCGCGTTTCGGTGGCGAAGGTCAGGTTCGGCCCTTCCACAATCGCGTCGACGGGACACGCCTCCTGGCACAGCCCGCAATAGATGCATTTGACCATGTCGATGTCGTAGCGCGTCGCTCGCCTGGTGCCGTCATTGCGGCGCGGGCCAGCTTCAATGGTGATGGCTTGCGCCGGGCAGATCGCCTCGCACAGTTTGCAGGCGATGCAGCGTTCCTCGCCATTCGGATAGCGCCTGAGCACATGCTCGCCGCGGAAGCGCGGGCTCAAAGGGCCGCGCTCGAACGGATAGTTCAGCGTCTTCTTTGGCTGGAAGAAATAGCGCATGGCCATGAAGAACGCCGAGACGAACTCCAACAGCAGCAGCGATTTACCAGCTTGCAGAACTCGCGACATCGGGAAGTCCTTGGAGTAGGGGGCGGGGG
>JANNSA010000486.1:0-2126 GCA_031402115.1 Hyphomicrobiaceae bacterium
AGACTACAACGGAGGGGTGGGATAACCTCGGCAGCAGCTCTTGTTGCCTGCTGGGGCGCGTTCTAGACCATTAGCTCAGTTTGGCGTCGTCCCCGCCCACAAGTCGTACAAGGAATAAGCCCATGGCCATTCGTCTCCCAATTTTTGCAGCGCTGCTCGCGGTACCAGCCGTTCTGGCTGGCTGCGCCGACACACCGACGTTGCTTGGCAATTCAGCCAATCTGACAACAGCATCTGTATCGCCAACCACCGCGCCCAAGGTTGATCCTGCGTGCAACAGCTTGTCGTCGCAGATTGAGGGTCTCCGCAAGGAAGGCATTGCAGACAAAGTTGAAAAGGCATCGCTCAAGAAATACAAGTTGACGACGGCTGAATTGGTCAAAGCCGATCAGTTGAACAAGGCCAATGCCGACTATCAGGGCAAGTGCGGTACCGTCAAGGCATCGGCAAGTGTTGCGCCGATCACGACAGCATCGGTTGCGGCGACCGCTAAGTCAGCTGCGCCGGCCGCTTCAACGGCTAAGGAGCCAAAAGCTGCCGCAACAGTTGCCGCCGTTGCCAAGGCTCAGTGAGTCAGATGAGCGGTGTTCCGCGTCGGCTTGCCTTCGGGTGACACGACGCAGCCACCGCCGTCTGGGCCAAATCGACACTAAAATCAAGGTGCATTGAATGTTGCTGATCGCACGTTGTTCCGCGACGGTCCTGCTGTTTGCTTGCCTTTCGGGCTGCGCTAGCGGGCCATCTGGTAATGGCGACCCGGGTGCGCGCAGCCTGCCGCCTGGTACTTCGTGCCAAAGCCTACAAGGTGAACTGAACAAGATGGTCAGTCGGGGAGTGCAAAGCTCGGTCGAAGCTCAAACGGCTGGGCGCAAGCTGTCTGCAAATCAGAAAGCAGACGCTGACCGGTATAACCAAGTGCTTGCTCAGTATCTGGGCGCGCGCTGCCACGTTTGATGGGGCGCGGCCCTTCGGACAGCAAATACAGGAGCGGTTGATACTGTCGTGATATTGGCATGATTGACCGGTACCTACTTCCAAGTGTTGATCGGTGGGCGACCGTCGCCTGCTAACTTTGGAGGCCGACTATGACGCTTGAACAGCTTGAGCCATACAAAGTTTATATCATTCTCGGCGTGGTCGGGCTCGTGGCGGGCTGGTTGTCTGGCATGCTGTTGGGCGGCGGCGGTCTTATCCGCAACCTGATTGTGGGCGTGCTCGGTGCTATGGTCGGTGGCGTTCTGGTCAACATGAAGATCTTGAAGCTGCCGTTCGTTATTCCGTTTGCGCCGTGGGGCGAAATGATTGTCGTGGCGACGATTGGCGCGATGATTGTCACAATCTTGGCCCGTGTGCTCGCCCGCTGAACGCTGGTGCTGCGACGTTTGCCGTCTTGATGTCGTTCGGGAACGGGCGCACACATGTCATGCGCGGCGTTTGACGCGCTTCGCAATGGGCACAATATGGTCACTGTCGTCGATAGGTTGAACCAACGGCCGCGCCACCCGGAAAAAGCGGGGCGGCCAGACAGCGTGCGGCTCGCGAAACCTGCTTGGTTGCGCGTCCGAGCGCCAGGGTCAGCGGGTTATCTCGAAACGGCGGCCATCGTCAAACAGCATGGGTTGGCGACGGTGTGCCAGGAGGCGGCTTGTCCCAACATTGGCGAATGCTGGACCAAGAAGCACGCGACTATGATGATCATGGGGGAGATTTGCACCCGCGCCTGCGCTTTTTGCAATGTTGCAACTGGCAAGCCTCATGCGCTGGATGCAGACGAGCCAGCCAGTGTTGGAGCAGCTGTTGCTCAACTGGGTCTGGCCCACGTGGTTATCACGTCGGTTGACCGGGATGATTTGGAGGATGGCGGTGCGGCACACTTCGCCAGGTTATCGAAGCCATCCGCGCGGCGACGCCGACCACCACGATCGAAGTACTGACGCCTGATTTCTTGCGCAAGCCAGGGGCGCTAGAAATTGTGATTGCGGCCAAGCCGGATGTATTCAATCACAATCTAGAAACTGTGCCGGGGCGGTACCTGACGATCCGACCGGGCGCGCGTTATTTCCATTCGCTGCGGCTGTTGCAACGCGCGAAAGAGCTGGATGGCAGCGTGTTCACCAAGTCCGGCC
>JANNSA010000487.1:0-5331 GCA_031402115.1 Hyphomicrobiaceae bacterium
TCCTCATGCAGCCGCATGTCGCCGCCAACCACGGCGATGATCTCTGGATTGATCATGGCGATCGGCGCCGGCGGCTCATCATCGCTCTTGACGATATCGATGATCAGCAGGCGGCGCGCGACGCCAACCTGGACGCCCGCAAGTCCGATGCCGGGCGCCGCATACATGGTCGCAAACATATCGTCAATCAGCCGGTTGAGTTCGGCGTCAATCCGCTCGACGGCTAAGCTGGCTTTGCGCAGCAGCGGATCGGGCAGTGTTATCAGAGGCAGGATACGGGCCATCAGCTCACAAAAGGGTGTCACGGTTCATCGACGGGCACAGATAGGCAAAGCCTACCAATGCGGTCAACGGCTTCCGGCAGCGACTGATACGCCGGGCGAGGCAGCGGACAGCGCCACCACGGCTGCAGGTTCGAGCGCGGCCAGCGCCAGCTCAAGGCCGCAGACCAGGGCGATCTCGAATGGCAAGGCACCCTTTTGACCCAGATTGACGGGCAAATGCACGAACAGCACGATACGTGGCGCAGCCTGTTGGCGGACGCGCCAGAGCATATGATAGTAAAGAGCGTTGCACAAATAGCGTCCGGGATCAGCGGACAGCGTCACCGGCAGACCACGTGCCGCCAGCCGCCGCGCGCCATGCACGGCCATCATTTCGTTGTTGAGCAAGGCCGGTGCCTGGGCAATCAGCGCGCTATGGCCCGGCAGCGCGCCATCGCAATCCTTCTTGCGCTTGGTGCCGTTGAAAGCGCGGGTCTCGATTTCGAAATCTTGAATGCGGGCGCTGACGCCGAAGTGCAGACTGAGATCGGGCTGAGCCTCGTCGCTCAGCGCCGCCGCTGCACCGTTGATCCGCGACCACGACGTTGGCAACGCAAATGTGTTAGCCTGACAGCGCGGGATGTTGCGGTTGAGCACACCCGTCAGTTGTTCCGCGAATGCCGCCGAGGCATTGACCGTGACGCCAGGAAATGGACCGAAGCCAGTGACGGCGACGCGTCTGGGCCGCCCAGATTGGCAGGCCATCCCGATGCCCACCGGTCCGGCATTATCAGCGTGGTCGAGCGCCATGATGTGGGGTCAGACCCCTTCGAGTTTGCAGGGGTCTGACCCCTTTCCCAAAACGAATTTAGCGGCCAGCGACGCGATGCGCTAGCTGCAGCAACGGTGATTGCCGCATTTGTTGGCGCCAGTCGGGCCGATTAAGCGGCTGGCTGGTGCGCTTCTGCTGCACCAAGCGGAGTGCTGCCTCAGGCGGCAGCGCTGAACCGAACAGCCAGCCCTGGCCGACACCACAACCAAGCGCCTCCAGTCGTTTGGCGGTATCAATCGTTTCCACACCCTCGCCGGTTGTCGCCATGTTGAGGCTTTCAGCCAATTGTACGATCGCTGTGACGATCTTGTCAGCCTCGGCGGTCTTGCCGAGATTGGCGACGAAGCTGCGGTCAATCTTGATGCGATCGAACGGCAAGGCGCTGAGGTGCTTCAGCGACGAGTAGCCGACGCCGAAATCGTCCAGCGCGATGCGGATTTTCTGATTTCGCAGCGACATCAGGATGCGATGCGCGACGCAGAGATCGTGCACCAGCGCGCTTTCAGTGACTTCCACCTCCAGCCGCTGCGGCGCGAAGCCGGTTTCGACCAGCACGGCGAGAATGCTTTCGGCCAGCCACGGATCGCGGAACTCAACCGGTGACAGGTTGACACACAGCTTGATGTCAAGCGGCCAGTCATTGGCGTGACAGCAGGCTTGGCGCATCATCGATCGCGTCAGCGCACCGATCTGGCCAGTCGCCTCGGCGACGCTGATGAACTTGTCGGGGGCGATCGGGCCACGCGTTGGATGATGCCAGCGGGCCAGCGCCTCGAAGCCGATAATATGGCCGGATTTCAGGTCAACCAGCGGCTGGAAGTGCGGCACGATCTGACCAAGCGCAATCGCCGTGCGCAAGTCGCGCTCAATCGCGGAACGTTCCAGCACCACCAGATCCATCGATTCCTCGAAGTACCGGAACTCACCGCCGCCACTCCTCTTGGCGCGATACAAAGCCAGGTCAGCGCGGCGCACCAGCGCATCACGTTCAGTTGCATCCTCCGGCGCAATGGCGATACCGATCGACAGGCCAAGATAAACATCGGAGCAGCCAACCTTGAACGGCGCCGAGGTTGCTGTCAGCAGCCGCCGGGCGACCATTTCGGGTGCCGCTTTGTCGCCGCGCGCAAAAACCACCACCACAGCGAATTCATCGCCACCCAGGCGAGCGATGAACTCGTCGCTGCGGACCAGTCCACCGAGCCGAGCCGCTGCCGTTTGCAGCACGCCATCGCCGGCCTCGTGGCCATGGCCGTCATTGATGCCCTTGAAGCGGTCAAGATCGATGAACAGCACGGCGGCGGCCAGGCCTTCGCGCTCGCAGCGCGCCAGTGCCCGGTCCAATTCAATCTGCAAGGCGCGGCGGTTGCCAAGTCCGGTCAGTTCATCGCGCAAAGCAAGCGTGCGCAGCCGGGATTCGGCCGCCATGCGATCAGCGATCTCACCGTCAAGGTCGCGCCAGCGGCGCAAGGCGAACACCGCGACGGCGCTGCTGGCCACGAGCACCGTCAGCAGTGCGATGCCGCTGTCGACGCCAATCAGATTGCGCAAGGCTTGCTGCAAGTAGGCCGCTTGTCCGGATGCTTTGACCAAGGCAATAGCAGCCAGACCACCCTACGCCAGCCAGAGCACGTCGGTGCCGGGCCGCCCGAGCCCGGCTGAGCAATGCTCATGCAAACGTCGCAAGCCAGTTGCGTCGACGATGGCATTCCAGGCTTTGCCAATTATCGACAGCCGGGCCGCCGCACCATCGAGCGGTTTCAGCGATGCCGACTTGTGAAAGGGTTCGATCGTCTGCAAAGCGGCACAACACTAAATTTATCAGATCCACCGGGCAGGGTACGCCACATGCGTTGCCATAGCCTTAACTCGGGACAATCCATTGTCAGTGTTGTGCCAGGCGGTGCCGCTCCGGGCGCGGATCGCAAGCGGCGGCAATTGCTAACCCACAGCTGTCATCAGGAGCGGCGCGCCTTGGCGAATGCTGCCATGTGGAACTGGATTTGTGGCTCGGGATAGCGCCAGCCGGCGCCGGCAGGACAGGCGTCACGGGCGCGGCAGCCAAGGGTGGCGCAGTGCGGCTCCGCGTCGCTCAGCAGGTGGGCGGCGCAGGCGTCGACGTCATAGCCGGCGACTGTGAAGGCCGCGACCGGGCAAGCCTTGAGGCAAGGTTTTCCGGCGCACGTATCACAAGGGCTCGGACGCGCGGCGCGCAGTGGAATTCCGGCAATTGCACCGTCAAACAACAGCGCGGCGCGGAAGGCGTGCCAGAGACCATAATCCGGATGTATGGTCAGACCGAGCGGCGAATTGTAAACCGGCTCAGCGGCCTTGGCCCAAGCAATGAAAGGCTGGTACGGCCGGTCGCTCGGGTAAACCGCGTGGGCGCCGAGTTGGCCTGCGATCGGCTCAACGACGCGCTTGGCCCAGGCGTCGAGCGGGTGCGGTTCATCGCGCCGGTCGGCAGCAAAGCGAGGCCACATGCCGGGTCCGGCATTACCGAGCAGAATTACGCTGCCGGAGCCACCGTCCGTGCCGCCGCGCACCAACAGGCCGGTACTGGCGAACAGCGCGACGATGGCGGCGTAGTTGGTCATGGTGCGCCTGTCGTGGGATGTAATGGCTTTCCTACACCGTTGCGAACACGCGGGCGAGGCGAGCGATACCGTCCTCGATCTCTGGTGGCGTTGGCAGTGTGAAGCTGAGACGGAAGGTGTTGGCGCCAGTGCCATCGGTGAAGAAGGCGCGGCCCGGCACGTAAGCCACCCTCGCCTCGCTGACGGCGCGCTGCACCAGCGCGGCGGCATCCTGGCCTTCGGGCAGGCTGGCCCAGACGAACATGCCGCCGTCCGGCTGCGACCAGCGCACGCCCTTGGGCATGTGCCGTGCCAGCGCCGCCAGCATGGCGTCCCGGCGCGCGCCATAGGACGCGCGCACCTTGGCAATCTGGGTATCGAAAGTGGCATCAGCGACTTCGTGCATGACCATCTGATCGAGCGTGCCGGAATGCAAGTCAGCGGCCTGCTTGACCAGCACAAAGCGGCGCACGATCGGCTTGGCGGCGACGATCCAGCCAATCCGCAGAGCCGGCGCCATTACTTTGGAGAAGGTGCCGCAGTGGATGACGCGCGACGCCTCGATGCTGCCCTTGCGCGCGATCTCCAGTGACGCCAGCGACGGCACAGCTTCGCCGCTGAAGCGCAGTTCCGTGTAGGCCGTGTCTTCCACCACTGCGCAATCCAGCGCGTCGGCAAGCTCCAGCAGTTTCACGCGCGCCGCCGCACTCATGGTTGCGCCGGTCGGGTTGGCGAAGTCCGGCACGGCGTAGGCCAGCTTGACGGTGCCGCCGGCCCGGTCAGCAGCATCAGCATAGGCCGCTGGCGTTCGGTTGGTTGCGTCGAGCGGCAGCGTGTCGTAGCGCGGTTCGTAGGCATTGAAGGCCATCAGCGCCCCAAGATATGTTGGCGCCGTCACCAGCGCCGTGTCGCCGGTTGAGATCAGCAGCTTGCCGATGAAGTCGAGCGCCTGCTGCGAGCCTGAGGTGATGACGACATTGTCAGCCGTGCAGGCGATAGTGCGATCGCTCAGCATGCGGGCCGCGATCCACTGCCGGAGCGGCAGATAGCCTTCGCTGACAGAATATTGCAAAGCGCTGCGGCTGCGCGCCGGATCGGCAAGCACCCGCGCATAGGTTTCGGCGAACGCCGCGGCCGGGAACAGCGCCGGATCGGGAATGCCGCCAGCGAACGAGATCAGCCCTGGCTGGTCTATCAGCTTCAAATACTCACGGATTTCCGAGGCGCGCATACGGCTGGCGCGCGCGGCGTAACGCGGTTCGGCGGTGGCTTCTGACATCTGCTGGCCCCCCTGAGCGGTTGCTTATTATGGCAGCAATGCTGACATAACTGTCAAGTGAATGTTAACCAGGGGTCTGAGTAGCAACGGAACAGGATTACTAGGTAAGGACGGAACGTCCGCTAATGGGCCTAGACGGTGCACGCCCTTCCCTGCATTATCACGGTTGACGCCCGTCGCTTTTGACCCAGAGCGGTCGAAGTGCTGGAGTTCAACAGTTGTGTTGCCGCGAAGCCAGAACACATCGTTGCGCTGCAGCAGTACTACTTCGCCGACATGAGGCGACTGCATACGACATTCGTAAGAGTAAAATTGTCGTTCTGGAATAGGTGTGGAGTCACAAGAAGAAGAGCGAAAGACCCAGGATGGATTGCCGCAAAA
>JANNSA010000488.1:0-13484 GCA_031402115.1 Hyphomicrobiaceae bacterium
CCTGGTCTTTCATCGCACGCATGTGTTCGATGGTCAGCACGTCGAGATTGCCGGTCGCAGTCACGAAGATATCAGCGCGCGGCGCCGCATCTTCCATCGTGACAACTTCATAACCTTCCATCGCCGCCTGCAGCGCGCAGATCGGATCGATCTCTGAAACCATGACGCGGCAACCGGCCTGGCGCAGCGATGCGGCCGAGCCTTTGCCGACATCACCGAAGCCCGCGACCATGGCGACCTTGCCCGACATCATCACGTCGGTGCCACGGCGGATGCCGTCCACCAGCGATTCGCGGCAGCCATAGAGATTGTCGAACTTCGACTTGGTGACGCTGTCGTTGACGTTGATGGCCGGGAACAGCAGCTTGCCTTCCTTCTCCATCTGATACAGCCGCTTGACGCCGGTTGTGGTCTCCTCTGAAACGCCCTTGATGGCGGCGGCGATCGTGCCGAACCAGCCCTTGGGCTTGCTCTTCAGCACCTTCTTGAGGAGGGCAAACAGCACCTCCTCTTCTTCGGAGCTGGCATTCTCCAGGAATGCAACGTCGCCGGCCTCGGCGCGCACGCCAAGATGCACGAACAACGTGGCATCACCGCCGTCGTCGAGGATCATGTTCGGCACGCCACCGTCAGACCATTCGAACAGCTTCAATGTGTAGTCCCAATACTCCGTCAGGCTCTCACCCTTGTAGGCGAACACCGGGATGCCAGTCTTGGCGATTGCCGCAGCGGCATGATCCTGCGTTGAATAGATGTTGCACGACACCCAGCGGATATCGGCGCCGAGCGTGGCCAGGGTCTCGATCAGCACGGCCGTTTGGATGGTCATGTGCAATGAACCGGCGATGCGCGCGCCCTTCAAGGGCTGCTGCTTGCCATACTCGGTGCGGATAGCCATCAGCCCTGGCATCTCGGTCTCGGCGATCGCCATTTCGCGGCGGCCAAAATCAGCTTCGCCGATGTCGGCGACCTTGTAGTCGTGCTGGCTCATGTGAGTTGCCTCTGCATCCTGCGGGGAACGTGTTGGCCGCATCTATAGGCGGCGCCCGGTTCTGGTGCAATGCAGCAAGCGTCGATCGCTTGTGTATGGAAATTCCATCGATGGGGCTTGGCTCTTCTTTCCCCTTGCTTCGTCAGCAAGGCGGACTGGGCCTGGTTGAGGGGACGGGGCAGCGCTTGGCTTCGCGTCAAGCCATTCGGCTTTGTAGCGAAACAAGACGTGCGCAAACGGATTGGCAGCTTTCAATCCGTGCAACACCGTAGAAATCATGGCATTTCAGTAAAATTGAAACTGACATCGTCAATGAAATGCAAATGAAACGAATTATTATGATCCGGATAATGTAGCAATGTCAGGTATTTGCCTAATTCCATTTACTTCAGAGAAACATCTGCTGTGTAAGTTCACTGGTAACAAGAACCAGGAGGCGTTGATGTGCATTCATATGACTGAGGGGCTGCGTGCGTCTGCACGCAAGCTCCATAGCGGCGCGTCGGCTTCGACGTTCGCCCGCTTGTTCGCTAAGGATACCGCCGGCAATATCGGCATGATCTTCGCCATGATGATCGTGCCAGCCACTGCCTTCACCGGCATGGCGATCGACTACAGCCGGGCGTTTAACGTCAAGTCTGAAGTGCAGCAGGTGATTGACGCCAGCGTGCTGACATCGGCCAAGCACTTCCAGATGACCGGCGATGCGCAGGCATCCATCAACAAGGGCAAGCAGTGGTTTGCTTCGGCGATGGCGGCACGCCGCAACAACGGCAAGGAAACGGGCTCGAACAGTGAGAACGTCACCCTGACTGAGTCGTCAGTCACCTTTGAAGGCAAGGTGACGTTCGCCGCCAACGTTAACGTGCCGACCGCGTTCCTGAAGCTGGTCAACGTCAACGAAGTTGAGGCCAACGTAAAGGCCGAAGCCTCGGTGCCGGTTGAAGCCAAGGACGTCGAAATGGCCGTCGTGTTCGACGTGACCGGCTCAATGAACAGCAACAACAAATTGACCACCGCCAAGCTGGCGGCGAATGACCTGATCGACATCCTGATGCCGGAAGCGCCGCATGAAAATCTTGTGCGCATCAGCCTCGTGCCGTTCTCGCAGATGGTCAATGTCGGCGACTACTCGGCCGCCGCGACCGGTCAACCGGCTGAAGTGACTTATGACGCAGGCGGCTGGCGTGAAGTCTGCATTCGCAGGGTCCGCGGCGATTGTCGTGAAACTGAATGGCGCTGGGTTTCCGACTGGAAAACCAAGTACCGCAAGAACTGCACCGCCGAGCGCATGAACTCAGTTGCCAACCACGCCTACGACGATGCCTTGCCCGGCACAGCAGAGACGAACTTCCCGGTGTTCTGGACCAGTTCGTCAACGGGGCAGGATTCCTCCTGCACCCCGAACGCGCGCATGATGCCACTGACTGACGACAAACTTGCTCTCAAGTCGGCGGTCACGGCACTGACTGGCAGCGGCGGTACGGCTGGTCACATCGGCACCGCGTGGGGCTGGTACACGATCTCGCCAAACTGGGTCAGCTTGTGGCCCACGGAAAGTCAACCGGCGCCTTTCGACAATACCAAGCGACTGAAGGCCGTAATCATCATGTCGGACGGTGACTTCAACTTCAACTACAGCACTTCTTACGGCAGCGCCGGCAATCTTCCGAGCTCTGGCAACGGTAGCTCGAAAGAGCAGGCTCTGGAGGTATGTGCCAACATGAAGGCGCAAGGCGTGGAAGTGTTCGCGGTTGGTGTTGAACTACAGACGGCTGCCGATCCGGCTGATGCTCGTGACACCATGTTGCGCTGCGCCTCCAGCCCGAACCATTTGTTCGAGCGGCACTTCTACGACACACTGACGAACCTGCAACTGCGCAACGCCTTCCAGGATATCGCCACTCGCGTTTCGGCGGCTTCTGGTGTCGGCGCCGGCGCGGTGATGCTCTCGAAGTAAGCATCCGTCAGCACGAGGTTGCGCACCGAAGCCTGCACCGGACGCGCACCAAGGCCGGGCGGGGGAGCAATCCCCCGCCCGTTCCCGTTTGTGAAGTTCAACTCAGTTGATCGTCAACGTCCCAGCTCGCAGTACCGCATTGCTATTCTGCAGCGGCATGCCCGCCACGCGGCGCGCCAACGGAATTGAATACCGCCGCTGACATGGCCGCCTCGTTGAGCGTGAAGACGTGCAGCCGTGGCACGCCGTTGGCGATCAGATCTTCCGCCTGTTTGACCAGCAGTTCCTCGGCGAGTTTGCGGGCATCACCCTCTGCTGTGCCGGCGAACTTCTCGGCGAGCCAGCCGGGCACCGAAGCGCCGCAACGGGCGGCGAAGCCAGTCATTTTGGCGAAATCAAGGATCGGCAGCAGCCCGGGCACGATCGGCATGTCAATGCCAATCGCGTCGGCCTCGTCACGGAAGCGGTAGTAAATCTCGTTGTCGAAGAAAAACTGCGTGATGGCGCGGCTGGCGCCAGCGTCTTCCTTGCGTGCCAACATCTCGATGTCGCCCTCCGAGGACGATGCGTCAGGGTGCTTTTCAGGGTAGGCGCTGACAGAGATGTCAAAACCCCAGGCTTGCTTCAGGCTGGCGACGAATGCCGGACTTGAATGGAAGAACCCAGCGCCGCCATAGCGGTCGCCCGGTTTTCCGGGCGGCGGATCGCCGCGCAAGGCCACCACGTGACCGATGCCAGCATCGCGCAACTGTCCGGCATAACGCGCGACTTCCCAAATCGGTGTCGAGACAAACGTCAGATGCGAGGCAACGGGCACGCCCAGCGCGGCGATCCGCATCACCGCTTCGAGCGTTGGTGCCGTCGTCGTGCCACCGGCGCCATAAGTGACTGTCATGAAGTCGGGCCCGAGCGCCGCCAGGCTTTCCACTGTCGCGTCAAGCTGCTCGCGCGCGCGCTCGGAGCGTGGCGGAAAGAACTCGAAGCTAACTGGCACGCGCTTGGTCATCGTCTGGTGTTCTCCCGGTTGGCGCCGCCACTGCTACCCTTGTCCGGTTGCGCCGCGTTCCGTCTCGCATGCGACAGCGGCCACCACAAGAGCAGGAAGGTAACGACAGCAGACAGCGTGGTCAGCCCACCCCAGACAGCACCCACCTGCTCAAACAGTACCTGTTGACCGTCGCTGTCCCATCAGTGGCCCTGGTCATTGAAACAGTCACGCCATCACCAGGCGCGGTCGCAAAACTGCAGGGCATTGATCGCCGCCAGACAAGTGCTGACGACTGCCGCCAGCGTTCCAAAGTCCCGCATTGGCCACGCGCTTCATGACTATTCGCGACATCGGACACCGCAATTGCCCCACAACAGTGCGGCGAGTTGCGTTAAAAGGCCCGACCAGACCCACGCAATCAGGAAGCCCACCATGACGCAGACGATCGTCTCATCGGCCACCAGGACGGTCATTATTGGCTTCGACCAACCTTTTTGCGTCATCGGCGAGCGCATCAACCCGACCGGCCGTAAGAAACTGGCCGCCGAGATGCAGGCTGGCAATTTTGACACGGTGCGCAAGGATGCGCTCGAACAGGTCGCGTGCGGTGCACTGGTGCTGGACATCAATGCCGGTGTCACCGCCGTCAACCCCAACGAGACAGAGCCGCCGCTGCTGCGCGCCACGATCATGCTGGTGCAGTCGCTGGTCGACGTGCCGCTGTGCATCGACAGCTCAGTGCCGGAAGCGCTGAAGGCCGGCCTGGAAGTCTGCAAGGGCCGGCCCTTGGTCAATTCGGTGACCGGCGAGGAGGACCGGCTGGAGCTGATCCTACCGCTGATCAAGAAATACAACGTGCCGGTGATCGCCATCTCCAACGACGAAACCGGTATCTCCGAGGATCCGGATGTGCGCTTTGCGGTCGCCAAGAAGATCGTCGAGCGCGCCATGGATCATGGCATCAAGCCCTATGACATCGTCGTTGATCCGCTGGTGATGCCGATCGGCGCCATGGGCACGGCCGGCCAGCAGGTTTTCCGGTTGGTGCGCCGGCTGCGCGAAGAGCTGAAGGTCAATACCTCGTGCGGCGCCTCCAACATTTCGTTCGGCCTGCCGCACCGGCACGGCATCAACGCCGCCTTCCTGCCGATGGCGATCGCTTCCGGCATGACCAGCGCCATCATGAACCCGGTCCGCCCGCAGGAAATGGAAGCGATCCGCGCCGCCAACGTGCTGATGGGCACCGATGCGAACTGCACAGCCTGGATCCGCCACAACCGCGACCGGCCCGAAACGGTGGCAGGGGCGGCGCCCGCTGTCGAAGGCGCAGGGCCAACCGCCGAAGGCCGCCGTAGGGGTGGCAGGGAGGCGCGGCGGGGGTAGGGGTGCGACAGGGGGCTGGGGCACGTTACTTGGTCACGAAGAACGTGACGTCCCCTAAAGTCGCCACTGAGTCGATTCCACCGCGTGCGGCCGGCGCGGCAGCCGCATTGCGTCCTATCCAATCACCAGCGACGGCATTCTTGTCGGCCTATTGCCACCAGAAAGCCGAGAATTGAGCGCTGGCCAGCGGCTGGCGCTACGTTCCAGGAGACGAGGACCAGGTACCGAGTAATGCGCGCCAAAACCGCGTCTGTGCATTCGACTCTGGACCAGCGAGTACTTTCCGCTACGGGCCACTTGCGCGCATCAGGCCAAGGAGATTGTGCATCGGCTTAGGGAAGAACACCGGCCGATCAACCTTCTTGCGTCGCGGTACCGAGGGTTGACGTGCTCTTCTCGTCAGCAGAACAGCTTGGCACTGAGTTGATACTGCCGCTGCCCCTCTCCCCATTGCTGAAAAAGCAATCGGGAGAGGCAGCAGAATCGTCCACTGCCCGCCCCCAAAACACAAACCGCCGCGCGCGAGGGGGATCGCGGCGGCGGCATGCGGGCGGTGCAGTCAAGTGGTGAGAGTACGTTCAGTTTCAGCCGAGGACTTGCGTGCAGCGGGCGCTGCCGCCGGCCCAGCTGATCTTCAGCTTGGCGTTGTACTTGGCGCCGAGCGATAGGTTCATGACGCCGAGCGAGGTGGCGACGCCAGGTTGCGTCGTGAAGCCGCCCGACTGGGCAATTTCAGTGCCGCCGCCGTTGATGGCGAGATCAAAGGCGCCGTTGATGGCGGTGGCCGACGTTACCATCGGCTCAATTTCGAGCATTGAGCCGCGATCGGTGATGCGCAGTTCACAGCTGGCGTCAGTGGCCGAAGCCGTTCCGGCGAAGCCTGCCACGGCGAACAACGCGGCGGCGGTGGCGATGAAGGTGGTGCGAAGCGTGGTCATGGCGTGATCCAATCCGAATTTGTGTGCCAATACTGGCGAGAGAGTGGGTTCAAGGCGCCCTCCCCGCCGGGGCGGAGAGGGCCGTGCCTTGCAGGGCTATTCCTGGATTAGAACGATGGCGTTGCCTGAACCGTTCTGGCTGGTCTGAGCCTTGTTCTTCGAGCCGGTCTGGACGACGCCGACGGCGTTGTCGTTGCCATTCTGGCTGGTCGTGGCGCTGTTGAGGACGCCGGACTGGCTGACGCCGGTCAGGTTGCGCTTGCCGTTCTGGTCGGTGTCGGCGGAGTTGCCGATGCCGGCCTGGCCAATCGCGGCGCGGTTCTTGCGGCCATCCTGCGTGCTGATCACGGTGTTACCGATGCCAGCCTGGAAGACGGTGAGCTTGTTCTTCTTGCCCTTCTGGCCGCCGCCGACGCTGTTCAGCAAGCCAAACTGTTCGATGGTGGCGCGGTTGCTGCCGGCGTGCGCGGCGGTCGTGACCAGGCCGAAACCAACTGAGGCGATGAGGGCGGAGGCAATCAGGGTGGTGAAGGTCTTCATGGTGTCTCTCCAGGGGGTTGATGTCAGATCCAGGTTGATTTGCTTTTCTCTGTCTCTGCGCCATTCGCGGTGCATGACAGTGGTTCTAGCCCCCGGCCCTTGAACCCGCCCTGAACCGCGCGTTTATCTTCCGTTCATCCGAAAGAATCTTTGGCAGCCGGCGTTTTGTGCCAACCGCAAGCGCGGTGCTGCTGGATGGCGCACCTCACACTGGTCCGCAGAAAGTTTGAACGCTGCTGCTACGGCGTTGCGTCGAGCAGTTCGATTTGCTCGGCAAGATTGACCGGTATCATCGGGCCACCGCGATACACCAGCCAGCCGCGCACGCGCACACGCCGGCCGTTCAACGCGCTCAAGGCGGCAATCCCGGCCGGGACGACAGCGCCGGCGCCGGTATCGACTTCAACCGTAAAATCCTCGTACCAAGTGCTGCCGAAGTTGAGATAGGTCGTGCGCCGTCGCTCGGCGACCTCCAAGACGGTGCCCTCCACCAGCACGAAGCTGTGCTGCAGGCGCAGCAATTCCTTGGGCTGATCCGATCGTTTCGGCGCATAGGCGACATTACCCCAGAGCCCCAGCCGCGCCGCCCGGGCTTGCCGCTCGAGCGCCAGCAATGCCTCGGTGCAAGGCTTCAGGCCCGGGGCCGGCAATACTCGCGCCAGTCCATTGCGCACCAGCCAGGCCTGCAGCCAGACGGGATTGTCAGGCTGGCCGGCACCGGTTGAGGTGGTCGCGGCGCCGCGTGCGGCCAGTCGCAATCCGCTCTCTGTTACGTGCGAGGGCTCGGCCGTCAGTGTCACCTGCGCCAGTATCCGGCCATAGCGGTCGCGCTGCCGCCCGATCATGCCGAGATCGATCGTGCGGCCATCGGTCAATTGGGTCAATGCCGCTGTCGCCGCGTCAGCCAGTGGCCATGTGGCTGGTGCTGGTTTGCCGCGAGTGGTGCCCGTTTCCGGCAAACCGCCCAGTTCAGCTGCCGCGCCGGAGCCTGCAGTCAAGCCCGCCGGGTGCGCTCCCGTGCCGCTCAACTCAGCCGGCGCGCGCGGCAGCAAGACGCCGGCCAAAACAACCTCGCGCCCGTCGTCCAGCCGCAGCCGCTCGCCATCCACCAGCGCCGTCACTGCATGGCGCGCGCCGGGCACCACCGGGCACGCCGCCCGTGCGCGCAAGGACAAGCCAAGGCTGATCGTCAGCGCCGTCAGCACGAGTGAGGCAACGCTCCGGCCAGCGTGCCCACGGCCACCATGTCGCCACAGCCTGATCCGCCGGCCCGCCAAACGCGGCTCCTCCACCCTCATCGCCTGCGCCAATACTGCCCCAAGCGCCCGCCAGCGTCGATCCTTCAGCACCGCCGTTGCAAAGCCCGCCCCAGCCAGGCCACCCAAAATGCCTTCCAAACCGTGCCTTGCCGAGCGACCTCCAATCCCGCTAAAGTACTGCGGCCTGACCTCGTAGCTCAGCCGGATAGAGCACCAGATTCCTAATCTGGGGGCCGCGTGTTCGAATCACGCCGGGGTCGCCAATTCAATCAAGGGGTTAGCGAGTTGCCGCCGATCGCTTTGGGTGCCGCGGCTACACTGGGGCCGCAGTCGATGCTCGATCCTGGCGCATCGACGGTGGTCGCGCTTGAGCGCGGCGCTGGACATGTATCGGCCAGCGCCGCGCAATCCGATCACGCACGACGCACGACGATGCCGCCCGCTCCGGTGGTGAGAGTTTAGCGCCGGTTGCGGACAGACTGAGCAAGGCGTAGTCCGACGCCGTTTTGGACAAGCCAAGAACGCGAGCAATATGTGCCTGAGTGCCCTCTATGGGGTCCGAGAAGCAACGGAACAGGATTCCGAGTTTGCGGGTTACGCACACACCGTTGAATCAGCTCCCGCAATGGCCCCTAGTAACACGCATGGTGCGCCACAACGAATTGCTGCCTGGGAGCGGCCATGTTACATCTCACTGCGAAACCCAGTTGTGATCGGAGCAACAATACAGAGGCGGAAGTCGGCCATATTGTCATTGGATGATTGGCAATCGACTCCGGTAATATCCGCTGACTGAGGTATCTCAATTTGCTTCTGGGTCAGGTGGCGAACAGATGTGAGCTAGGTGCTGGTCGACGGTTATGTGGCTGAAATCAAGACGGCTCTTGGATACTGATGATTGTCTTTAGTTCTGATACAATTATCATAAGCTTATTAGCCGATCAGCGCAGCGCCGAATGCAATGAAACAGCCTGAACCGATGACTCGCACAAAATAAACAGACGAAAGCGCAAATGGAACAAAGAAAAACTTTGCAATGAAGGGTATCGTCAAACGTTTTTCGAAGCGGTTTCTGCAGCGCCATTTCGCCAACCCGACAGTCGCACCTGCTCGACAAGCACCATATGTGGCAAGGTCAATGCAGCAAGCCCGACAAAAACAAGTTGTACCACCTGGGCATCAAGCGGCGTATTGCGCAGCCAAAAAAATGCAAGCGCAGAAAACAGCAGAACACCAAGCATCGGCAAGAGGGCTGCGGCAATCAGGAGGCGTGCCGAGCGCATGCCAGAATAGTCCATCGCTCGCAAGATATGCCGCGCGCTGTGCATGCCGCAAAAGAAGATGGTAAAGGCCATCAGCGGTGGCAACAAGAGCGCGACCAGCCCGACCGCTGCCAATTCCAGTCCTGTCACCCAATTCGAACGCGCGCTGATGCCTGCGGCAACGCTTAAGCCCAAAAGCCAGGGCCAGCCAAGCCATTGTAGCCACGGCACCAGGAGTTGCGCGGCATCAATGCCCACCAGAAACGCGAACAACTGTGTCACGTCTGGGCCATGCAAAAGGGTTGGTAGAAAGATTACCGCGCCACCGTAGAACCAACGAGCGGTCAGCGGGGTTGACGCCACCGGGTCGCCCGAAAAGTGCAATAAGGATACCGCGAGGAATCCGATTAGAAAAATAACGGGCGCCAAGGCCCACAGGCCCACAACCGAAACTGCCAACAACATATAGAGCACACCAAAGCCAATCCAACCCGGCAACGTGCGGATGCCCAAGAGGCGCTGCGCGAACATGGTGTCGAGCGCGCCGTGTGGCACACCGAGGACCATGATAAGCGCTGCCTGAACGATAAGTTCAGTTTGTTGACTCAGACGCGGCATGGCCAGCGCCGCTAAGGTCAGGACGAGCGCCGCAGCACTAAAGGCAATACCCTGAACCCGGAGCGTTTGCATCAGGTCCATCTTTGTTTTAGCGCGGGTAGCTGGCGCATCAGGCTGCGCTTAAGTTCACTGAGGAACGGACGTGGCGGTAATGCGGCGATGATCGCCAGCTTGTCGCTGAGAGTGCTGCGATCGCTCAGAAAGCGAATGATACTTTGGATCGGCGCCTTCTCAAAGAGAGACACAAACATGTCGGGCGCCATCTCGGGCTTGGCACTGATGACGGCGAGAAACAGCTGATCCATCATCCGCATCAACAATGGGTCTGTGGTGTGGCCAACCGGGGCCCCGCCCTTGGCCACAGCTGCTGCGCAAACATCAGCCCATCGCTGGATGCGTTGAAAGGCGTAGCCCGTGCTTGGCCGGGCGGCGCCTGCCATAATGCCAACCCGCACAAGCGACGGATCGCCGTTTTGGCGCATTGCAGCCAGTCCCATCGGCAGAATGCCATGCTCTGATCGCAAGGCCGTGCACGCAGCACCACCGGCGCGCCGCGCGATTGCAGCATCGAGATCAGCAGTCAGATTGCCGGCTTCAAGCGGCTTGCGACCGAATACAGTCACCTCAATCAACGCGCGGGTTCTGGACAGGGGTAGAACATAGTCAAAGCGGATCTCGCCTGGACTGTCCGTCGAGAAATCCATCAGATCGGCACAACCTGGATCGAACACGGCCTTGTCGCAGTCGACCTCGCGGCCATAGAACGACTGCCAAAGTTTAGCACGACCTTGCTCGGGCTGTCGTTCGGGCCGGGTGTCGATCACGTTGCGCGCCCGGAAAAGCCCAGCACCGGTTACAACTTCCCAGGTGCCAGCGCTCTTGCGCAGGGGTGTTGTCACGCTGGCACCCATGATCAGCTGGATGTGCTCGGCAGCGTCGATCGTTTGTACCGCGTCGCGATAGAAAGCACTGGCTGACAAAAACTGATAGGGTTGCTGTCCGCAATCAGCGATGACCGAGCGCGCGCCTGCTTGCACCCGGACATGGCGCCAGTGGTGGCCTACCTGGAACTGTACCCCTGAACTTGCATCGCCCCAGAAACACCAGCTGCGATCGTTGCTATAGTGTGCACGGCCTTCGAGAACGACCGTTCGGGGCCAGTGTGTGCCGAGATGCGCAAGCCGTGTTGCTAGGCTCAAGCCAGCACAACCGCCGCCAAGAATGATCAGATCACACTCAGCCAGCATGGCGCGTCTCGGGTCTAGCGATTGAGGGCCGGGCAATCACACCGGGTAAGCCGACTAGGTTATCATGCAAAGCTCCGTTGTGCTGGCGGGCGACCCGCCAGAACTGAGGCCGCAACGGCTCTATCAACAGCGACCGCGCCGTCACCGTGGCCTTGCCCGTTGTCGGCACGACGGTCCGGCCCTGCCAGTAGGCATAATCCGCGCGCCGCAATCGTTGGCCAATTGCCCGATAGACGCGTGCTGCGACCAGAATGCCGAACCGTGCGCGCACCGGTAGATAGGCCAAACCCTGTTCGCCGCTCAGGTAATGCATATCGGCGCGATCGAGCATGACCTGGACCGCATAGCGCAAGCCAGGCTGCAGATGCACTGGCGGCATGATCAAGTCCTCGAGCGCCATATCCCTGACGAGCGGCTGAGGCAGATAACGGCGCCCCGCCGCTGCGTCCTCAGCGATATCGCGCGAGATGTTGATTAGTTGCATCCCGATGCCGAGGTCGATGGCGTGCGGAAACGCCGCAGGATCATTCACGTCCAGCACGGAGCACATCATCAGCCCGACTGTCCCTGCCACCTGATAGCAATAGCGCAGGAGTGCAGCCTCATCGGCGATCGATACCAGTTCTAGATCGCCCGCCACGCCCGCGATCAAGTTGAGCGGCACTACCGGATCGATATGGCACGCCTGCATCAATCGCAGCATGTCGCCGACGATTGGGTCGCTGGACCGATCCGTGATTATGGCATCCCGCACAGCGTGCAGAGCTGCCTTGGCGCGATCGATGCAGTCCGCTTCGTCGGCCAGATCATCAACGTGACGGCAGAAGCGATAGAGCCGGGTTGCTCTCGCGGCATGCTCTGCGCCAAGCAGATGCCGGGCCCAATGGAAGCTGCGCCCTTTGGTCGCCAGCACGCTATCGGCCTGCAACAGTGCGTGGCGCGCAGCATCGTCGCTGGTCATGTTCATGTCACAGCCGGGATCAGCGAGTCCAAAACCTTGGCCGAGCATAGCACGCCGGGCAGACCCGCACCTGGATGCGTGCCCGCTCCGGTCAGGTAAAGGTTCTTGATACCTTCAGACTTATTATGGAACCGGAACCACGCCGATTGCCGGAACAACGGTGCAACCGAGAACCCAGCCCCGTGCGTGCTTAAATAGTCTTCGCGAAAATCCAGCGGTGTTTTATAGAAGTCTGCGGTAATCACTGCAGAAAGATCAGGCAGAATTGTGCGCTCAAGCGCTGCAATGATGCGCTGTTTCAAACGCGGTCCTTCATATATCCAATCAATGTCGCCTTGCAAGTTGGGCACCGGGCACAAAACGTAGAAGCTGTCGCAGCCTGCCGGAGCAAAACTGACATCCGTTGCCGTTGGACGATGTAAATAAAGCGAAAAATCCTCAGCAAGAATTTTCTTGTTAAATATGTCATCGAGTAACTCGCGATAACGTGGCCCCATCCAAATTGTATGATGCGCCACGTTTGGATAAGTTCGAGTAGTACCGAAATACAGCACAAACAATCCCATTGAGAAGCGTGCCGACGCCAGTTTCAGCCGTGTTACCACCGGTTGCGCCGCTGCATCGATCATTGCCCCATACAAGAAGCTGGGATCGGCATTCGAAACGACAACATCGGCATCCAGCGTCCGACCGTCATCCAGAACGACACCAGTTGCCACGCCGGCCTCCACACGCACGGTAGCCACTGTCGTCTTGAGCCAGATATCGACCCCATGCCGCTGGGCAAGTGCGCCGAAAGCATCCGTGAGTGCGCCAGTTCCGCCCATTGCGAAATGCACGCCGTAAGCACGTTCGAGATAGTGGATAAGGCCGTAAATACTCGTAGTTTCGAACGGATTGCCGCCAACCAACAACGGCTGGATCGAAAAGGCTTGCCGCAGCTTCGGATTCTTCAGGTATCGTGACACCAGCTGCCAAACACTCTCGTAAGCCCGCAAACCAACGAGTGCCGGGACTTGAGCAAGCATGGTCGTGATGCGGTGGAACGATACCGCGGAAAGCTCTGCAAACCCAATGTCAAAGATGCGCTTCGAGTGCGCAAGCAAGTTCAGGTATCCCTGTCTATCACGCGGCTCGATACGGTTAACTTCGTCTAGCGTTTCCTCAAGGGTTCCACCATAGTCAAAGCAATCGCCATCGGGAAAGTGAAAGCGGTACCAGGGCTTGACTGGAACCAGCGTCACGTGATCCGCCAGCCGTTCGCCGAACAGCGCAAACAGCTCTTCAAAAAGAAACGGCGCTGTCAGTACCGTCGGCCCCGCGTCATGGCGAAAGCC
>JANNSA010000489.1:0-1843 GCA_031402115.1 Hyphomicrobiaceae bacterium
TTCTAGAACTGAATATCGTCCCTGCATGCACTATGTATTTTGAATTGCAAAACTTCGCGCAGCTGTTCATCGGTTAGTTCCGAATACGGATTTGCGGCTTGATGTGGTTGGACCATCGCTTGAAGATTCAAGACGGCCAGCATCGATTTGATGGCTCGGGAAGTGCCTGCCTGCTTCGCTGCCGCAGCCTTGACCTCGTTGACCCAGAGCTTAGCGAATGCGGCGACGCCGCCGAACCGGCGGAACATTTCGTCGCATAGGTTACTGACGCGGCGAAAGTCGGTTTCCTTGGCGACGGCAGCTGCAAATCGTTGCATCGCCAGTGATCTTTTGCGCTGGCGGTAGCACCGCATGTAGGTCGCATAGCAACGTCGGCATCGGTTCCCACGCCTGCAACCGAATGCCTGGCGCAAGCGGAATTGGTCTTCCGGCGTCTCATCTGCGTCAGCGTGGGAAGCAACATATACGTGCAGTCGCATTACCGTCATCACGGCTTGGAGCGGTAGGGATCGCCGGAGCGGATGGCAGGGATGGCCAGTATTGCAGTGGCTGTTGTTGCGGCGGACAATTCTCCCCATTGCGACGGATGGGCGCTCGCGAGAGATATCCCGTGGACCGATGCGAGAATTGTGGCCGCCACCCTGCGAAGCTGATGACGTTTACAGCGCATCAGGGCCTACTGATTCTGCGCCGAGAGGTAACGATCTCCGGTGTCTTTTGCCGAGACTGTGCGTTAGCAGCCTACGCCCATGCGCGGGGCATGACGCTGGCCGGAATGTGGTTCAGTCCCGGGTCACTGGTGATGGGAACGCTGGGTTCGCTTTGGGATTCAGCCAAGCTGCTTGACCTTCCGACGGAAGTTAAGGACGAGCCGTGGGTGTTTCATAAGGTTGGGTGCCCGCATTGCGGCCGGGGACATTTTTGCTTGGCGGGGGCGACCCAATGCGAAGGCTGCCATAACTGGTTCAATACGCTGTCGTGTGGCTTTTGTGGAATTGTTCACACTTCAAAATCGACTCGGAAGCCGGACACGGAGTCGATCTCATGTCGTGCGTGTGGCCGCCGGTCGCAAGCGCCATTGGCCGGGCATAACAGTGTTGCGATGCTATTCCCGTGCGCCATCGCAGAGGCGGCCGCCTTCGTGGGCATATCGCCCAGCGATTTCCAGCGGTGCTGCGCTGCTATGGCGGAGCACACTCCGCTGGCAAATGAGACATGGAAGGCGATTATCGAATACTACGACAATTGCAGGCGCGAGCGTACGGTTGGAGAAGTTTTAAGACCCTCGGTTAATGCCGAGCAATTTGAATTCCTGGCTATCGTGTTCGACGTCGTTCGTGGAATGATTGCGCCAGAGCGGATTGACCGGCTGACCTTGCTTATTGAACGCCTGGGGCTAAATCCAGATGTATTTCTTGAGGCGAGTGCAGCAACCAGCGAGCCTGAGTGTCAAGTCATTGATTGGCGGATCGTATTCAGCGTCGGAAATGATGCAACTCTCGAACAGGTGCAGCTGATCTATCAGCGGCTTGCCGCTCGTGTTCATCCGGATTTCGTACAGAACGCTTCGCCCGAAGAACGGGAGCACGCGAATAGGCGAATGAAGGAATTGAACGCTGCCTATGGCTTGGCGAAGCACGAGTTGTCACATCCGGCCAGGCCTTCCAGCAGCCCTCCGGCGGCAGAACCCAAGGCCGCGAAACAACCACAAACCAACGGCGATCACACAAGCACAGAGCAGCCAAATGCAGCTCAACCGACGCAGGCTAACGCGGCACGAGTTATGCCAGAACAAGAAGTGTTGCCACAATCTGATCCGGCAGCCATGCCAAGAGCGGTCAAG
>JANNSA010000490.1:0-2046 GCA_031402115.1 Hyphomicrobiaceae bacterium
GTCGAACCGCGCGATGTTGTCGAAGCAGAAGCGCTGATCGACCAATTTGGTAAAACCGCCGGACTGGAGGCGGCTGACCGGGCCGAGGCGAGCCGCAATGTCGGCAACCACCTGCATTATTGCCGCTGGCGCCAGATTGAAAGGCTGATTATCATGCTCAGCATCGAAACGACGCTGGGCACCATTCACTGATACGGTTGGTTGCGCGGGATTTTTAGGGGGTGTTGACCTTAAAATGCACCATCCTTGCTTTATAGATGCTGCTACCTGATCTCCATTTCGTCACCCTGAACTTGTTTCAGGGTCCATCGTTCAGCATTGCTCCAAAGCTAAGATCGTCGCGCCACTGTGCGTCGCCGCTGTTTGTGCCGCAGGACAACGAGTGGCAACTCTAAATAGACCCTGGAACGCAGTCACCGATGGTGAAACAAGTTCAGGGTGACGAGGGTGGTTTTAGAAAACCAGATTAAACCTCATCCTCCAACGACAGCAGCGAGGCATTGCCGCCTGCGCTTGTCGTATCCGTGCTGGTCGTACGTTCTGCGCAGAATCTGTAAAGATAGTGGGGACCACCAGCCTTGGGCCCGGTTCCCGATAGCCCCTCGCCGCCAAAAGGCTGGCTACCAACGACCGCACCGATCATCGACCGGTTGATGTAGAGATTGCCAACCCGCGCCATCTGCTCGACCGCCTCGCTGCTGCGCGCAATGCGGCTGTGGAGGCCCATGGTCAGGCCGAAGCCCTTGGCATTAACGCGCTGTACCGTCGCCTCGAGCGTACCGGCTTTCCAGGTCGCCACATGGACGAGCGGGCCGAACCATTCGGTCTGCAACTGGTCCAGATCATCCAGCCGGATGACCGTCGGCGGCACGAACAGCCCCTTGGGCGGCACGGCGACGCTGTGGAAAATGCGGTCCTTCACGCTTTGGCGATAGGCCATCAGCTTGTCGTACGATGCCTGATCGATCACCGGACCAATGTCAGTCGCGGGATTGGCGGGGTCACCGATATTCAGGCAATCCATCGCGCCGCGCAGCATTTCGAGCGTATGGTCCGCGATATCTTCCTGCAGCAAAAGCAAACGCAGGGCCGAACAGCGCTGCCCTGCCGACTGGAACCCCGAAATGATCACATCGCGCACGACCTGCTCGGACAGCGCGGTGGAATCGACGATCATGGCGTTCAAACCGCCGGTTTCGGCAATCAGCGGTACCAGCGGGCGAGCGTCATCGAGCAAGAGGTTGCGCGCGATTGCCTTGGCGGTCGGGACTGACCCTGTAAACACGACGCCGGAAATGCGGACGTCTGCGGTCAATTGCGCACCGACATCGCCAGCGCCCGTCACGAGCTGCAACGCATCCACAGGGACACCGGCCTGATGCGCCAGCGCAACAGCAAAGGCAGCGATCGCGGGCGTTTGCGGGGCGGGTTTGGCGACGACCGTGTTGCCCGCGACCAAGGCGGCGGCGACTTGTCCGAGAAAGATGGCGAGCGGGAAGTTCCACGGGGCGATCGCGACCCAGACACCGCGGCCCTCATGACGCAAGATGTTGCGCTCGCCCGTTGGCCCCGGCAGTTCGACCGGAACCAGATCGGTTAGCGCGCGCGCCGCATAATAGCGGCAGAAGTCGATGGCCTCGCGCACTTCGGACAGGGCGTCGGGAATGGTCTTTTTCGCCTCCTGTACAGCGAGCGCCATCAGATTGAGGCGGTTTTCTTCGAGCAGGTCGGCGAGCCGGTCCAGGCATTCGGCGCGGGTGTAGAGCGATGTAGACGACCACGCTGGGTAAGCGGCCAAGGCGCGGCCCACGGCATCAGATGCAGTCGGACCTGCGGCTATGGCAAGCTTGGCCGGTTTGGCGATTTCCGCTGCGGTCGACGCCAATATCGCGGCATCGTCGAGATCAAGGCCTTGGCTGTTTATCCGCTCGGGCTGGAACAGGTCCGCAGGCAAAGCGATGGCAGGATGCCCCGTGCCGCCGACCGCCATGACCTTTTCAACCGGATCGGCGAGCAGTTCATCCTCGCTGACCGATTGGTCGGCCA
>JANNSA010000491.1:0-1547 GCA_031402115.1 Hyphomicrobiaceae bacterium
AACATGCTGCTTGCCTGACGCACCGAGAACTTGACCTTGGCAACGAAGTCGGCGCCGTCACTGGCCACGTGGCTGCGTGCCGGCGTTCCGTCGCTGGTGCTTCTGGCCAGCGATTGGACAACTGGCTGCGTCACTCCCAGGGCCAACGGCGAGCCGACGCTCGCACTGGCCGGGGCCACGTCAGGGTCTGGCCAAGAGCCCACCACTCCGGCCAGCAGTGCCAGGCACACGACGAACGCGCCGATGCCCGTTGCCGCCCTTTGCTCTGCCCGCCGCGTGCCCATGCCAAACAGCATCGTCGCCGCCGCTCGCACCACTGAAGACCGCGTTCCGCGCCAGCCTTCACACCATGCAGACCACGCCAGCAGCGACAAGAAACAGCGCGAGCAGAACCCAGCAAGCCCACAGCGCGAACACCCGCCGCCCATCGTGCAACTGTTGGTTTGGCTCGAGACCCATGCTCGCGCCCTCATCGGCCCACGACCGCGAGCGGAACAAGGCAATGACGGCGACACGGCACCTAGGGCCAGCGAAGGTGCTCAGCCGCGACGCCGCTCCTCGAGTTCGGCGAGGGTCTTGGGCCAGTCCTTCCTGAGCAGTGTCGACAAGCCGCGGTCGGCAAGCAAACGACCACGGCACTGACAGTTTGCGCAGTAGTTGCACTCGTTGTCCGCAAAGCGGATGCGCTGCACGGCGGCACCGCAGGCCGGACATGGCTTGCCGTAGCGGCCGTGCACCGCCATGCCGTCGCGAAACGCCGTGACCTTGTCGGGGAAGCCATCGCCGACTTCCGCGCGCAGCCGTTCCGTCCAGCTCGTCAACGTGGCAAGGGTCGCCAGGCGCAACTGTTCGACCTCGTGGTCGGTGAGGCGCGACGTCAGCACGACGGGACTCAAGCGCGCCGCGTGCAGGATCTCGTCGGAGTAGGCATTGCCGATACCGGAGAGCAGCGTCGGGTCCGTCAGCGCGCGCTTCAGGGTTCGATTCTCGCGGCGCAACACCGTGGCAAACTGTGCCGACGACGCGCCCTCTACTTCGAGCCCACCGCGATCGAACGCGGCGAGCTCGTCCTTGCCCTTCACCACATGCAGGGAAGCGCGCTTCTTGGTGCCCGCTTCGGTCAGCACCAGGGTGCCGGCTGCGAAGTCGAACGCAGCCAGGTCCATCTTGCTGCCGAGCTTTCGTTGCCGCGCGTACCAACGCAGGCGGCCGGCGATCATCAGGTGCAGCACGAGAAACATGCCACTTTCGAGCGCCAGCACAACGCGCTTGCCGAGCCGCTCGACACCCACGATGCGCTGCCCCTCGACTTGCCTGATGTCGGGCACGGCAGTGCGCAGCAGGAAGGGATTCAGCAGCCGCACGCGCTGCAAAGTGGCGCCGCGCGCCTTGGCGTCGAGGCGTTCCACGTAGACCGTGATGTCGGGCAGCTCCGGCATGCGGCGAGTGTGCCACCCGCCCGGTGCGCAGCGAAAGCGAGCAGGGATAATCAGCGCTTTCCCTCTGGCGGCCCGGTTGCGGGACTGCGATCCCATGTCTGACCTGAC
>JANNSA010000492.1:0-2056 GCA_031402115.1 Hyphomicrobiaceae bacterium
CTGATCCGCAAATATCCGCGCACGCAGCATATTCTTGATTCGGCATTACAACCCGGTGACGAGGATTTGCACCACGCTGGTTTTACCGAGATCGCCGGTAAACATTTGGTGGTTGAGGAGAAGGTCGACGGCGCCAATGCCGCGCTCAGCTTTGCCAGCGATGGCCAGCTGCTGTTGCAGAGCCGTGGTCACTATCTCACGGGCGGCCCGCGCGAGCGTCATTTCAACCGCTTCAAGAGCTGGGCCAATGGTTTGCGCGATGCGCTCTGGCCGGTGCTTGGTGCGCGTTATGTCGTGTACGGCGAATGGCTCTATGCCAAGCACACGATTTACTACGACGCGCTGCCGCAGCATTTCCTCGAGTTCGACGTGCTTGACCGAGATACAGATTGCTTCTTGTCGACGGAGCGCCGGCGCGCGTTGCTTGGCGACTTACCGATCTGTTCGGTACCGGTACTGCTGACAGGAACGGCCACCAGCGCGGCGGCGCTGACAACCTTGCTAGGCCGTTCAGCGTTCAAATCGGCGACTTGGCGGGAGGCACTTGCGGCGGCAGCGTGCGTGCCGCCGTCCGACGCCACGGTGGTGTTGCGCCAGACTGATCCGTCCGATTTGATGGAAGGCCTGTACATCAAGGTCGAGGTGGCTGGAATCGTGCGGCAACGGTTCAAATATGTTCGCCATGATTTCCTCACCACGGTGCTCGACTCAGAGAGCCATTGGCAATCGCGCCCGATCCTGCCGAACCGGCTTGCGCCGCTGGCACAATCGCCATGACATTGTTCACTGACCTGGCGCCTGATGCTCGATCGCCCGTGATCGACTGGCGCGCCATCGAAGCAGCGTTCGATTGGTTCCGCGAGTTGGCCGGCTGCCAGCAGGACCCGGTGTTCCATGCTGAGGGCGATGTCGCGATCCATACCCGGATGGTGGTGGAAGCATTGGTTGCTGATCCGGACTGGCGGGCGCTAACCGAAGCTGAGCGCGCTACTCTGTTTTGGGCGGCGCTGCTGCACGACGTCGCCAAGCCAGCGACAACGCGGATTGGTGATGACGGCCGCATCACCGCGCGCGGACATTCGCGGCGTGGTCAGATCATGGCCCGCATTATCCTGTGGCGCCTGAGCGTACCGTTCCGGCAGCGCGAACAGATCTGCCATCTGATCACGCACCATCAGGTGCCGTACTACCTGCTGGAGCGCGACAAGCCCGAGCGGCTGCTGCATCTGATCAGCCACCAGACGCGCTGCAATCTGCTGGCGATCCTGGCGACAGCGGATGTGCGCGGCCGCATCTGCCAGGACGCCAGCCGGCTGCACGACAACATCGCCCTGTTCAGTGAACTCGCACGTGAGCAGGAATGCCTCACGGCCCCCCGCGCCTTCGCCAACGATCACAGCCGCTTCCTGTACTTTCGCCTAGCCGAACGTTCACCCGATTACACGGCGCATGATGATTGGTGGAGTGGCGTGACTTTGCTCAGCGGCTTGCCGGCGTCGGGCAAGGATACCGGGCTGGCAGCGCATCGCGGTGATCATGCCGTGGTGTCGCTCGATGACCTGCGCGCCGATCTGGGCGTTGATCCAGCGGATCAGCAAGGTCCCGTGCTGGCGGCGGCCCGCGAGCAAGCCAAGGTCGCCTTGCGCGCCGGCCGGCCGCTGATCTGGAATGGCACCAATCTCAGCCGCGACCGCCGCGATGGCCTGATCAGCCTGTTCGCCGACTACCGCGCCAAGGTCACCATCGTCTACTGCGAAACCAGCGAGCCGGAACTAAGCCGCCGCAACGCCGCCCGCGACAGCCCCGTGCCGGCCAAAGCGGTCACCCGCATGCTCGACCATTGGCAACCGCCCGACCAAACCGAGTGCCACGCGCTGGAAGTAGTGAGGTGAGGCAGCGGGCGGCCTAGGCTGGGCTGAGATCTCGAAGGCCAGCATCCACGCTCAGCGCTCGCGGTGAAGTGCTGGGCTTCGCGAAGAGCTCAGCCCAGCCTAGGCCGCCCGCTGCCTCACCTCACTACTTCCAGCGCGTGGCACTCGGTTTGGTCGGGCGGTTG
>JANNSA010000493.1:0-1746 GCA_031402115.1 Hyphomicrobiaceae bacterium
GACATGCTGCTGCACGTGGTCAAGGAGACCGATGCCGGCCTGATTGTGCGCGGCGCCAAATATGAAACGGCGGCGGCCTATTCCAACCAAGCCTTTACCAAGCCGACCATCGCTAATTGGGGTGACAGCGCCTATTCCGACTATGCGGTTGGCTTCATCTGCGATCTTGGTTCGCCGAACCTGAAGTTTATCTGCCGCACCGGCTTTGCCGGACGGGCGTCCGCCGACGACTATCCGCTCGCCAACCGCTTCGACGAAGTCGATACGCTGGTGATCTTTGATGACGTGCTGGTGCCGTGGGAGAACGTGCTGTTTTACCGGCACACCAAGGCCGCCGCCTTCATCCGCTCAACCCTGCACCGCTATTCGGCGTTCGCCTATGTGCAGCGCATCCAGAAGTTCGCCGATATGATGATTGGCGCGGCCTTGTTCAACGTCCGGCAAACCGGCCTCGACAAGCAGCAAGCGGTGCAGGAGAAGTTGGCGGAACTGGCTGTCTACCGCGAAGGCATCAACGCACATCTGACGGCGTCCATCGCGCTCGCCGAGAAGAGCCCGCGCGGCCTGATGATGCCGAACCAGTCGCTGCTGTATACGGGCCGCGTGCTGGCGTGCTCGCAACTGCACCACATGATGCATCTGGCGCGTGAATTGTGCGGCGGCCAGATCTGCGTGACGCCCGACAAGGCGACCTTCGAAGCGGCCGAAACCAAGCCGTGGCTGGAGAAGTTCTATTCGGTCAACGAAGACTGGATGGCCGAGGACCGGCGCAAACTGCTGGCCTTCGCGCGCGATCTGTTGAACTCAGACTATGCCGGCCACCGACTGACCTTCCAGCTGTTCGCGCAATCGCCGCCGTTCGCCCATCTCGGCGCCGTCTACCGCAATTTTGATTGGGACGGCCCGCTCGCCTTCGTCCAGAAATCTGCAGGTCTGAGCGACAGGGTGCTGGCAGGTAAGCCGCCGGGCCGCTAGCGGGTGTGCACTTGAATGGCCACAGTTCGGGACTTACCCGTTGCTCTTTCGCTTCGGGCGTGACGTTTGCTGATAGCGCGGGTAGCAAAGAGCCGAGTTTTGCACCTTGAGGTCAGCCCGCATCATGAACAAGCCGCCAGCACACGGTCTAACTCCTGGTGCTTCGCCTGCCATCCTGCGGCTGGCGATCCAGAAATCCGGACGCCTGTTCGAGGCGACCAAGGCCATGCTCAACGAATGCGACGTCGAGTTTGACACCGGCAAGTCAACCTTGCGCAGCCGCGCCTCTGGCTTGCCGCTGGAGGTGTTCTTCCTGCGCGACGACGACATCCCAGCTTACATCGCCGAGGGCGTGGCAGATGCTGGCGTCGTCGGCCTCAACGCGTTGGAGGAATCCGGCGCCCAGATCGCGATCGCCGACCGGCTCGGCTTCGGCCGCTGCCGCTTATGTCTCGCCGTGCCGCGCGAAATTGCCTATCAGGGCCTGAGCTTCTTTGCCGGCAAGCGCATCACCACCTCGCACCCGCATATCCTGACGCGCTACCTGCGCGATCAGAAGATCGACGCGCATGTGCATGCCGTCTCCGGCTCGGTGGAAATCGCGCCATCAATTGGCTTGGCCGACGCCATCTGTGATTTGGTGTCCACCGGTGGCACCCTGGCCGGCAACGGGCTGAAGGAAGTCGAGACAATCCTGGCCAGTGAGGCCGTGTTGGTCGTGCGTCCTGATCTCGGGTCGGAAGCCCGCGCGATCGTCGACCAATTGCTGTT
>JANNSA010000494.1:0-3895 GCA_031402115.1 Hyphomicrobiaceae bacterium
CGCATCAGGGAAAATGATGCGCACGCTTTCGGCCCAAGCCTTTTGCTCTGGGTTCTTCAGCATAGCAGCCATGTAATAGGTGTTAGCGAGAGCGATATCACATAGGCCGGCATGAACATCTCGGACCTGCTCCCGATCTCCACCGGCAGGCTTTCTGGCAAGGTTTCTGACCGATCCGACCAGGCTCAGTATTACGACCGCCGGGATGTCCTCAAGCAGTTCTCGGAGGAGTGGAAGGCGGTGAGGCTGGACAAGGAAAACCCGGCCAAGGCGGAGGATTGGAGGAAGAAATACGCGGCTCAGATGTCCATGTTCGCCCTGAACAAAACAACCGAGAACAGGCTGCGCGACCTCCGCGATGACCGCCGGCGGATCGAGTCCAGATCCGGCATACCGGACAACATGAAGAGAGCGAAGCTGAAGGAGATCGATGCCAAGATCAACGAGCACATCGACCGCTTCAACAAGGCGTACAACAACCAGATCGGCGAGGACTGACCTCGCCGCCCTATCGTCGTATCATCAGCCAAACCACAGGGGACCGACATGCACAAGCTAACGCTTCTGACCAGCCAGACCGCCGACGTGACAACGGGATGGAACAAGCCGCCGGCCGGCGTCTACACCATGTTCTTTCATGGCGACCTGGACGGAGGCACGCTGACCGTCAAGTTCAGCGACAACCATGCCGACGCATGCCCGGACAGCCCTGACTTCACGTTCACCACCCCGCCGCCGCCCTTCCAGTTCCGCCTGCCTGACGGGTTCTCTGTCGCCGTCGACCTGGCTGGTGCTGGCGGTGCGGCCAATGTCACGTTCGGGATCCAGCGGGACAACGGCAAATGAGAATCAATGGGCCAAGCCTGAAGATTGGCGGGCTGAGATCGGATCGCCCGCTTACGGCCGGCTCATCTCTGCGTACCGAAGAGCAGACTACTCCGCCTCCTGGCGGGGATGCGATCCTGCTCGAGAATGGAATTGACCACATCCTCCTCGAGGACGGGTCCGGAATAATCCTACTGGAGTCGTAAGTCATGGCCGATCAAAAAGTTTCAGCGCAGGCACTCAGCAATACGTTTGGCGACAACGATGTCGTCACTGGTGTTCAGGGTGGCGCCAATAAGCGATTCAGCAAAACCGCGCTGAGAAGCATCAGTGGTATTTCTGGCGTGTGGGACATGACGCCGGTTGATACCGGCACTGTTCTCGATGCCGCATACAACCTTGAAATGACCACGGCGACCATCTCGGCCGCGCAATACACCGGCACACCGATAAATGGCGCCTCACTTATCAAGCTCGCTGGAAGCGGGGTTATCAAGAAAGAATCTGCAGCGCGATCAGCGCGGCTTCGCGCGTCAACCGACGGCGTAAACTTCCTCCTGTCAGCACTCGTTCTCGCAAACAGCGATGCCTCTCCTGCCGACGTTGCTGCATCTATTGGCGCCGGAGCGACTGGAACCTGTACTCACATTGCCGTGATGTACCTTGATAACGCAGGCCTTGCAGGCCCTGGCGCAATGAAGATTGCTGTGCAGACAGACGATCCTGTCAACAGCAACAACACCGAGGTTCTTGTTTCTACTGGTGGGTACTCGGCGCTTGACCAGATATACCTGACGTTCGACGGCACTACCGGGCTATTTTCTGTGAGCATCAACGCTGGCGCAGCAGTCAGCGGAACTAACGCATGGGACATCAGCTCCGCATCGTCATTGCGCGCGTATGTTCTTGGCTACCACGGCGCGAATCCGCCGTCACTTCCAGACTCTGTGTATGACTTTGACTTCTCCGACAATACCGGCGGAAGAACTGGGTTTGTTACCGTAAACGATCCGGCGCTTCCTGCTGGAGCCGCTGAGTTCAAGAGATACCTTGTTTCTGTTGCTGGGTCATACGGCGGACGCCCAACCAGTGTTGGTGACATTGTTGAGCTGCACACTGGAACCTCAAAAATCCAGGTCACGCAGGCAACCCCGTGGACATCCGCGCTTATTGAGGCGCTAATCAATCCGTACATTGCTGCGAACCCATCTTCCGTGCAGGCGCTCATTGACGCATCACTGGCGGCGTACATTCAGCCGACAAGTGAATACGACCTTGAGACCGAATACGCAACTCTTGGCGGCGCAAATCCTGGTGAGTTTGAGATGGGGCCGCTGGTCAATGGCGCTACGCTGTGGTCAAGCAATTCCGCTGGCGCGCTGTCTGCGCTCAACACTTACGCAGCAGGGTACACGCCGGTCCCAGGAGACTCGTTCTACTTCCACTTCAACGAGTTCGATCAGCCTACCAACATCAATTTCGTTGGAACGCATAACACCGCTGTTGCTACCGACTGGCGTTACGATCAATACACGGCCGTTGGTGTTGGCGACTTTATGCGGACGCCGCGCAAGCGTTACCAGTTCGTCTACACGCATATCGACGGAATTAACGATAAGTGGACGCTGCAGAATCCTGATCTTGTTGCGTGGAACACATCCGCGTCTGGCGCTCCTCTCCTCACTGGCATTACTGGCAATGGGCATGGGCGGCCCGGCACTGGAATCACCGTGTCATCTACCGGAAATGGTGAGATCTACATTCCACTGGTCGCGCAGGTGGCTACAGATGGAGCCGAGCCATTCAAGGTCGGACAGTCGTGCCGAGTAATTGTTGGCACAAACACCACGCGCATCCGCATCATGGGTAACTCGTCCGCCGTTGGCGGGATCTCCTTCACGTCGAACCTGCCAGTGCAGTCGATTGTTGTTGGCCCGGTCAACGAGCCGGCCGTCGACATCTTCGGATCCGGCCACGCCATCACCATCACATATCAGGGCAACGACACCTGGCATATCTTTGTTCCGCCGGCAAACGGTGGATGGCAATCAACGCCGCTTGTTGCAAGTAGCTGGGATAACGAGGCTGGACTGCAGGCCGTGCAGCACCGGCGCAGCGGCGACGTTGTTGAAATGCGCGGGAATGTGATCTGCGTGGCTGGCGGAGTTACAACTGGTGATTGCGTGACGGCTCCTGTCGGGTATCGTCCGCCTGCAAACCTGGTAGTCCCTGTAACGGTGGCCGACAACCTTGGCGCAATCATTCCTTCTCGCGCAATCCTTGATACCTCGGGCGTTCTCACTGTCGCTGGCAATTTTTATCCGAACTACATCATCGGATATAACTTTTCCTTTAGCGCATCGTGATCGGAGGCATCATGGAGGTGGCTTCTGGCGTTATTTCTGGTCTGCTCGGCGGCGGCGCCGTTGGAGGCTTTATGCTCTGGTTTCTCAAGCGCCAGGTATCGCGTCTCGACGAGATCGAGAAGGTATGTGCAAGCAAAAGTGATATTGAAAAGACACGCCTTGAATGCGTTGCGCAGTACCAGAAAGTAGATCAGCGCGTGGATAAGGAAATCGAGCGACTGTACGAGCAAGAGATCAAGGCGCTTCGGCAAATGCACGACGTTGGCTTGCGGGATCTGCGCTCAGACATGAACGGGCTCGGGTCTCAGCTACGGCAGGCAATGGCTGATACGAAGCAGGACATCAATCAGAAGCTCGACATCATTGTTGAGCTCGTCAGATCCAAGCACTGAGGGCAAATCCATGAGCGCGATCGCATCGTTTCTTGGCGGCGGCGCATTTCGCGCCATTTGGGGTGAGGTGTCCTCGTTTGTAACGAAGCGCCAGGACCACAAGCACGAAGTCGAATTGATGGATAAGCAGGCCAGCTACGCGGCGGCGGAGCATGCCCGCAACATGGAAGGCCAGCGGCTGCAGAACGAGCTGGGCATCAAAGTGATCGACGCTTCCCGTGCTGCGCACTCGTCCAACACCGAGGACGACGCCTGGCTGGAGGCCGTCAAGGGCGTGAACGTCAAAAGTGGGATCGCCATCATCGACGGATG
>JANNSA010000495.1:0-10489 GCA_031402115.1 Hyphomicrobiaceae bacterium
TGATCCCGGCTGCCAAGCCCCTCACGCCTTGATTGCGGTGATCAGGTCGGTGATCTTGATGGTGGCGAAGTTGGAGAAGGTATCCGAGATGGCGTAGGGCAGCACGAGATGGTCGCCGTGGCGGATGGCGCCACAGGTGTAGACGACGTTGGGCACGTAGCCTTCGCGTTGCGTCGGTTCAGGCCGCACCAGCGGCTCGCGTGAGCGGGCAATAACCTTGGACGGATCATCCTTGTCGAGCAGCACCGCGCCGATTGAGTATTTGCGCACGGGGCCGACGCCGTGCGTCAGCAGCAGCCAGCAATCATCCAGCTCGATCGGCGATCCGCAGGTGCCGATCTGGACGAACTCCCACGGGAATTCCGGTTTGAGAATCGCCGTGCCGCCTTCCCAATGATGCAGGTCGTCGGAATAGACCAGATACAGATTTTCGTTGTCCTGGCGCGCGATCATGGCGAAGCGGCCACCGATCTTGCGCGGGAACAGGGCCATGCCCTTGTTGCGCGCTGCCGACCCGGTTAACGGCGTCATGCGGAACTTCAGGAAGTCCGTCGTATCAAGCAACTCGGAACGGATGGCGCGGCCGCTATAGGCTGTGTACGTGGCAAAATACCGGTCGCGGCCGTCGTCATGGTCAAACTTCACAAACCGGGCGTCCTCGATGCCATTCGACTGTGCTTCAGTAATCGGAAAGATGACGCGCTCGCTGAGTTCGCTTTCGGCCTGGAATGCGACTTCCACCGTGTCGCCATCCTCGCGCCGCGTGCGCACGCCAATCGTCGGCACCGAGGCCAGCCGCGCTGTCGGGTCAACGCTGATGCCGCCGGCCGCCGTGAGCACCCCGGAGCGGAACGTCAGTGACGAGATGTGGCCTTCGCCGACCGCCCGGAGACTGAGGATAAAACGACAACCATCGGCCGGCGCCCCACTCTGATCGGGATGCAGCACGATGCTGGGATTGAACAAGGCCGAGGCCTCGAACGAATATTCATGCAGGAAATACGCGCCAATCAGCCGGCGCTGCGTTTTGTTGAGAACGGCATGCGGCTCCAGCGCGTCCTCCATCTCGGTGGCGCGCGTTTCGAAGATGGTGATCAGATTGCGGTGGCGGCCGTCGAAGTTCTCCAGCACATCCGCCAGCTGCCGTTCGGCCGTCTCCGGGTCCAGGGCCAACACGCGATCGACAATGTGATTGGCCCTGGTCTTATCGGTCGGATTGAGGTCACGCGGCTCAGTTGCCGGTTTGAATGGCCGGACCACGACCCGCGCCGGATCGGGGCGCAGGTGCAAGGCGTGCCGGTTCAACAACGGGGATTGGGACAAGGCGGCTTCCTTGGGCTATGCGCGGGGCCTGCTCACTGCGATCGACGGTGTACACCAGTTTGCCCGCGAGTATGGATTCATTGACGACGGTGATATGGTGCAGCGCCCGCATGTCGCTCAAGCCAAGCAGATATGACAGCACTGACTCCGCGCCCATATTGGCGTTCGCCCGGTCGGGGTGCAGTCCGTCGTAACAGCCGCCGGTCAGCGGATCAATCAGCGGCAGGCGCAGATCGTTGTCGCCCGTGAACCAGGCGAACGCCCGCCACGCCTCGGCTTTCCAGCTTACCGGCCACCCTGCTGAAGTGTCAGCCTGGGCCGCCAGCAGACATGCCGAGATTGTCGCCGCCGCCTCGACCGGTTGCTGGTCGAACGGCCGCGGCTGGGCAAAGCGCTGGCCGAAACTGTCCGACCCAACCGGCCGGAAATGGCCCATGGGTGCCGTTTGCATCGCCATCAGCCAACGCAATGTGCTGAGGCCAGCCGTGACATAAGCTGGTGACTTGAGCCTTAGGCCGGTTTGAAGCAGCGCCTGCGGCAACCGCGCGTTGTCGTAAGCCAGCACGTTCTCGAACCAGTTCCACGCCTGCGGCCAGCGCGCCGGCCGCGGCCCCACGCACAGGTGCAGCAGCCGGTCCGCCAGCACGCGGCGGATGCGGTCAGCGCTGCGATCCGCTGGCGCCGCCTGGCAGTAGCCGTCGAGGCCCAGCAACGTGAACGCCCAAGCGCGCGGCGCTGCGAACTCTTCGACAACGGGCAGCGCCGTCGCGAATAAGTCCGCAGCCCAGCAGCGGCGCGCCGGATCCGTATCGTGCCGAGCGCATTGCCCCAGCGCCCACAGCGTCCGCCCGTGGCTGTCCTCGGAGCCTTGCGGCTCCAACCAGCGGCGATCGTAGCTCATGAAGTTGCGGAAGCGCCGCGTATCGGGGTTCCAGGCATGCTGGATGAAAGCCGCGAAGCGCGTCGCCATGACGTCGGGCAGGGGCCTACTACCGGGTTGCCCGAATTGGCAGGCCAGCAGCAGCGCCCGGGCGTTGTCGTCGACGCAGTATCCGTGCGACCGGTCCGGGATGCCGTGCACCGCGTGCTGCATCAGTCCGGTGCTGTCGCATAGGCTCAACAGCTGTTCGGTCCGGGGCTCCGGCAGAAGTTGCCGTGCGGGCCGGCTGGTTGCCCGGATGGCGGCGCGTACCGGACTGACGAATGCGCTGTTGCGCGCCGCGTCCAAAACCGCGAGATAGCGCGTGGCCGTCGGCGCCCAGGTCATCGGCCGGCTTGCCGCATAGGCCCGCTCACGCATCGCATTGCGGCTGGAGTCGTCGGTCAGCAAGCCAGCGACGCCGGCGCCAATCGCCTTGGCATCGCCAAACGGCACCAGCACGCCTTTGCCATCAGCCAGTAGTTCCCGGGCATGCCAATAGGGGGTGGAAACCACCGGCTTGCCGAGCCCGAAACTGTACGCCAGCGTCCCCGAAGTCATCTGCGCTTCGTTCAGGTAGGGCGTCACGTAGACGTCGCACATCGAGATGTAATCGAGCAGCGCCGGCTGATCGACGAACTGATTGACGAACACGACATGCACAGCGACGCCGAGTTCGGCAGCCCGCGCGATCAGACTATCGCGATAGCTCTCCCCCTCATCCCGCAGCAGATTGGGATGGGTGGCACCGAGCACCACGTAGACCGCATTGGGGCACGCCTGGATGATCCCGGGCATGGCATCGATGACGGATTCGATGCCCTTGCTGGGCGACAACAGCCCAAATGTCAAAATCACGGTCCGGCCACTGAAACCAAGCTTGGCCTTGCCGATACGGGACTCGAGCAGAGGAAAATCCGGGATACCGTGCGGAATGACTTCAATCCGCGAATTGGGTACGGCGTAAACGGAGCGTAGCAGCGCCCGCCCCTTCTCCGCCATCACCACCAGCGTCCTTGAAGCCATGGTCAGCTGCTGCATCACGGCGCGCTGGGCGTCGGACGGGTGTTGCAGCACGGAATGCAGTGTTGTGACGACGGGCATGTCCAGCCGCGCCAGCAATTCCATGATGTGGCTGCCAGCCGCGCCGCCAAAGATGCCGAATTCATGCTGCAGCGACACCACATCGAAGCGCCCGGCGTTCAGCGCGTCCGCCGCCTTGATGTAATCATCCCGCTCGGCATCGCGCACCTCGACCCGGACAAACTCCGGATAGGCGTAGCTGCGCCCCGGATCAGTCATGGCGACGACACTGGTTGCCAGCGAGGGCCGGGCGGCGGCAACCGCCTGATGGAGATCATGCGTAAACGTCGCAATGCCGCACTGGCGTGGCAGATGGTTGCCGATGAAGGCGATACGCTGAACTGGGTTCAATGAACTATTCCTTCATGCGTGGGGCCACGTCCGATGCGCGGCGCTGGGCGCGCCAGCGTCGGTTCGGCCGAAGCCGGGACAAACTGCGCTTGCGGTTGCAACAGCCGCCGCATCGGGCCGCCGTCACCGGGATAGGCGATCAGGCCGGTCATGCCATGGTCGCCGATGCTCAAGTCAATATCATCGGCTTCGGCGAACAGGGCGTCGCCGGCCTCGAGGTCGCCCACCCAAGCGCGGGCGCTGCCGGCAATAACCAGCAGCCACGTCTCGCGGGTCGCGTTCAGCCGCCATTGGCTGCCAGCTGCGAGACTGACGTGCTCATACACGAAATACCGGTTGGCGACCAGGACGACGCGTTCGCGGCTCAGCGTCATGACCGGCGCCTGGGCTGCCATCGGCGCGCGGTCGGCGGCCGCCAGAGACGGCTCCAGGTGCAGTTCACGGTCGCGGCCGTGATCAAATAGGCGAAACGTCGTATCGCTGCGCTGCTGAATCTCGGCGATGACGAGTCCAGCGCCAATGGCGTGGATGGTGCCCGCCGGCACATCAACGACATCCCCCGCCGCTACCGTGCGCCACGCCACCATCCCGGCAATGGAACCATCGAGGATGGCCTCGCGCAGTTGCGCTGCCGTCGCCGCAACCTTCAGTCCCAAAGCCACCGCCGAGCCCGGCTCGGCGCGCAGGATGTACCACGCTTCCGCCTTGCCATTGGGTTGGCCGATGCTGCGCGCCAACGCGTCGCCGGGATGCACCTGGATCGACAAGGGCTGACTGGTGAGCAGTATTTTCAGCAGCAGCGCCGGACTGGACCGCGCGTCGAGACTGGAACGCGCGTGGCTGACCTCGCCAATGGCGCCGCCAGCGTCGCCCGCTTGGCCCCACGGCCGCGCATCGCCAACGCCCCATGGCTTGCGCGTCGTCAACCTGTGCGTGCGCTCAACGGTCATTGGTTGTGTCTCGCCCCTCGCGCTGGTCAAACCGCGCCATGCGGCTGGATGGTGCCCTGCACGCGAGGTTGAAACCGCCGAGCGGCGATTAAGTTCCCCAACGGCGACAGCAGCGGCATGGGGCGGTCATCGCCGCTGGACCACTCACAGCGCCCAGCCCCTTGGCCCATCCTTGCGGATAACGCCGGCGTCCGTCAGGGTGGCGTTGGTCAAGGCACGCTCGGCATGCAGCATGCGGTGGCTGAGCAGTTTTTGCGCATAGCGGGCGATGATCGGGGCGTTGGCGGGGTCACGAGAAACATCGCGCAGTTCGCCGGGGTCATCCCTCAGGTTGTAGAGCAGCGGCGGCAGCGCTGTGAAATGCACATACTTCCACGCACGGTCACGCACAACATTGAGCGTGCACTGGTCCGAGGTCAGTCCTAGCGCCCGTTCATTGGCTTGGGAGTGTGGGGTGCGGAAGTCAAACTCCCAGAACACCGCGTCACGCCAAGCCGGTGGCGGCGCGTTGTTCAGCCACGGCGCCAGCGAGGCGCCGTTGACCGCAGCGGGCACCGCGAGCCCCAGCCATTCCAGGATGGTCGGCATCAGGTCCACCGACTCGGTGAAGGCGCCCACCTGACGCCCCCGCGCTGACCCGGCCAAATCCGGATCGCGGATCACCAGCGGCACGAAGTTGGACGCCTCGTGCCAGCCGCCCTTGCCCCAGCACCAATGGTCACCGAGCATCTCGCCATGGTCTGACGTGAACAGAACCAGCGTTTCGTCCAGCTCGCCAGTCGCCTCCAGATGCGCCAGGATGCGGCCAATCTGCGTGTCGACTTCGGCGATCAGCCCATAGTAGACGGCGCGCATGGCGTCCCGGTCGCTCTCGGGGATGCTGTGCACGTTGACCTGGCTCTGGAAGTAGTCCGGGTCGGCCTGTTGGCTCAGCCAATGGTCAAGAAACGGATGCGCGGCGCGCTCCTGCTCGAGGCTTGGCTGGCGCACCGGTGGCAGCACGTCACGGTCGTCAATCAGCGTGTTGTAGGGCGCCGGTGCGATCAGCGGCGGATGCGGGCGCAGGAACACGGCGTGGATGAACCAGTCCTGCCGGCGCCGCAGCCGCAGATAGTCGAGCACCTTGTCGGCGATGTAGGCCGTGTCGCTGTCGCCCGCAGCGAACACGGCGGGGCCACGGTTGAAGCGCTCCAGCACAGCTGGCGTAGCGGGCTGGCGGTAGATGTCGAGATGGCGCTCCGGCACAGCGTAGCCCTTGCGTGCCAGTTCCGTCAGCCAACCCGTGAGCTGTGCTTCATTGAGCGAGGCCTCCAGGCGAAACCCCGGCAACACGCCTTCATAGGATTTCAGTTGCGGATCGCCAGGATCCAGCGCGTTTGGGTCGGCCGAGGAATCCGTGTAGCCGAACAGCACCGGGTCGTAGCCGCCTTTGCGCGCCTCCAGCGCCAAGTTGGAATGGCGGCGATCCAACGGCGTGCCGTTGCGCACCGAGCGGTGGATGAACGGATACAAGCCCGTCAACAGCGTCGCGCGCGCGGGGCCACAGGGCACCGCCGGCGTGTAGTGCCGGGTGAACGTCACGCCGTCCTTCGCCAGCTTGTCGATCGCGGGTGTCCGTGCGGCGCGATGCCCGAGGCACGACAACGCCTCACCACGCCATTGGTCACCCGTGATCAGCAGTACCTTGCGCGGCTTCGTCATCCGCTGGTCACGGCGGCTTCGTGGCCACCATGCCGGTCATCTCAATCACATCAAAGTCCTTGGTTGTGACACGCTTCAGTTCCCGCAGCGCATCGGTGTTCCAGCGGGGGTCGGGCGCACCGCTGATGAAATTGTTGCTGCCATTGTCGGCGAGGATCATGCCGTAGGTTTTTAACGCCTGCAAGACTATGCGGGCTTCGCTGCCGAAACCCGAAAGGTCATAGTCGGCCTTCAGACGCATCCGCATGCCCATCGGCGGCAGGTCGTCATCGTCCAGCTCGCTGGCCCAATGGCTCGCGGGCGGTACATAAGCGCGCCGCGTCTTGGCCAAGGTGAAGCGCGCGGCGTGCTCGAGTGCCTGCTTCCCGACCACTTCGTCATAACGGATCAGACCCGGTAGGATCGGCAGGCCGGCAGCGTCTGCCGATGTCCAACCCTCCGGGCGCACTTGGTTTGACTTGAGGTCCCATACAGCGCCGCTATCGGCCTTCCAGCCGCCAGCGCCATCCGGAAACGCATTGAACACTTCATACAATTTCCAGGCGTCGCGATCGAGCACAAGGATATGGCGATCCCCATCGCCTTTCGTGCCGCCTTCGATGGGGGCATCGGGTGGTATCGGATAGGGGCCGGGGTCACTCTCTTCGGCATAGGTAAACGTCACCGGCACGCGGGGTTGCTCCTGCCCGACGACGACATAGGGAATACCAATTGGCGCGCCTTCCCATTCGGGGCCGAAATCGGGGTGCAAGGGTGTGTCCATGCCGATCCGGTCCAGGATCAATTGCGAGCTGGGATCCACGGGGTCCTTGCTGATGTCACGGTGCCAGGGGCTGTCATAAGGCAGCAGGCGCTGGCCACCGAGATCGGCGCCCGGGCCGGTCAGCACTGGCGGCGCGGTCTGCGCGACGGCGATTGTCGCCCACAGCAAGCAGATGCCGAGGCACCCGAGAACCTGACGATACATTGGACCTCCGATGGTTTTACCCGAGTATGCGGACAAACCCTCAGTGTGTCCATCTGGGCAATTGGATTGGGCAAATGGGCCGGGCAATTCGGCAGTCATGCCCCCCAGCAGCGGTGGCACAGAGCTTGCGTTGCCTCGGGATCTATTTGGTCGAGGCATTGGCATGGCGTTGTCACCGAACCGGACGCAAGTGGCGGCATTCGCCAGCACACCGTCTGTTTCACAGGCTGTTGGCGGGCCCGATACTGCTGGCGCAAGCCTGGCGTTCGATCTGGTCACGAGCCAGCTGGCGTTCGATGCACTGGCCGCCGACTGGCGCAAGTTGCATGCCGAACATGGCCTGCCGCATCAGATCTTTCTCAGCTACAATTGGCTGTGGCATTGGGCCAACGTGTTCATCTGGCAGGCTCCCCGGCCGCAATCGGAGCTGGCCGTGCTGGTCGGCCGTGACGCCGGCTGCGTCGTCATGATCTGGCCGCTGGTGATCACCCGCACGCTGGGCCTCAGTGTGTTGAGCTGGATGGGCGAGCCGGTCAATCAGTATGGCGACGTGCTCGCCACCGATGCGGCGGCCAGCCCGGCCAGCTTCACCGCCGCCTGGGCCTTCATCGCCAAACGGCTGGCGCCCGACATCATACATTTCCGCAAGGTCCGCGCCGACGCGCGGATCGCCGCTCCATTGACGGCCCTCGACTGCACGATTACCGAAACTGCCGCAGCGCCGTTCATCGGCATCGACCCCAGCATTGATCTGGCTGCATTTGAAGCCGGTTTCAGTGCCAAGGACCGCAAGAATCGCCGCCGCCACCGCAAACGCCTAGCCGAGCGGGGCGAGGTTGTGCATGAGACTTACAGCGGTTGTCCGTCGGCCGCAGCAGCGGTGGCGCGCACGATCGCCTTGAAGCGCGACTGGCTGCGGCAACGCGAACTTGTCTCGGCGGCGGTCATGGCGCCCCAGTTTGAAACATTCTTCCACGATGCGCTGTGCGATACGGAGCGTCCCACCGGCTGCGAGTTGTCGATGCTGTTGGTCGCTGGCCGCCCCGCCGCCATGACCATCGGCATTCGCAACGGCACCTATTACGCCGCGCACCTGACCAGCTATGACCCAGAACTGGAGGCCTATAGTCCGGGCTCGTTGCTGCTGGAAGGCAATCTGCGCCGCCTGCATCGGCTCGGCGTCACCACGCACGACCTGCTGGCGCCCGCTTTCCCGTACAAGCTCCACTGGACCCAGACGTCGGTCGCCATTGCCGATTATGCGCGGTCACTGACCGTTCGCGGCCGGCTATACCGCTCCGTCTACCTGTCACGGCTGCGGCCGCAGCTGCGCCGCATCGCCGATGACCATTCCAGCCCCTGGAAACAGCTGCTGTTCCGCGCCATGCAGCTGCGCGGCCGGCAGTAGCAAGGGTCGTTCCGCACTTGCTGCCGTTCGGCGCCGCAGCGTTCAACGCACGCCGAGCTTCTTCTGCAGGCTGGAGGAGGAGGTGGTGTACTGGAACATCACCTTCTTGCCGGGGTAAACGATCTTCTGCGCGGCTTGCGACATCAGCGCCGCCTCGTGGAAGCCCGACAGGATCAGCTTCAGCTTGCCGGGATAGGTGTTGATGTCACCGATCGCGAAAATGCCGGGCATGCTGGTCTCGAAGCGCTCAGTGTCGACGTGGATCAGGTTCTCGGCGAGGTTGAGCCCCCAATCGGCGACCGGCCCGAGCTTCATTGTCAGGCCAAAGAACGGCATCATCCGCGTTGCCGGGATGGTTGCCTCGCCGTCTGCCGTCTTGACTGTGGCGGTCTGCATGGCACCATCGGCGCCGCCGAGCGCTGTTACCTGACCGATCAGCAGCCGCATTTTACCATCGGCCACCAGCGCCCGCATGTCGTTGACCGACTTCGGCGCAGCACGGAACTCGTCGCGGCGGTGGATCAGCGTCAGCGAGCGCGCGATCGGTTGCAGGTTGAGCGTCCAGTCGAGCGCGCTATCGCCGCCGCCGACGATAAGCACGTCCTCGCCACGGAAGGACTCCATCTTGCGCACGGAATAGAACACCGACTTGCCTTCGTAGGCCTCGATACCGGCCAAGGGCGGGCGCTTGGGCGTGAATGAACCGCCGCCCGCCGCGATCACCACCACCTTGGTCAGGAAGGTGCGGCCGGCGTCAGTGGTCAGCAGGAAACGCCCATCAACCTGCTTGGCCAGCGCCTCAATGCGCTCGCTGAAATGAAACACCGGATGGAACGGCTTGATTTGCTGCAGCAGCCGGTCCGTCAATTCCTGGCCGGTGACGACCGGCAGTGCCGGAATGTCATAGATCGGCTTCTCTGGATACAGCTCAGCGCATTGGCCACCCGGCCGGTCGAGAATGTCGATGACGTGGCATTGGATATCGAGCAGGCCCATCTCGAACACGGCGAACAGGCCGCAAGGGCCAGCGCCAATGATCACGGCATCGGTCTCGATCAATTCAACGGCAGCGTAGGGCTCAGAAACTTGGGTCGCGGTCATGGGGTGCTGCTTTAGAACTGCTTCTCGGGGACGTTCACCACCAACCCGTCGAGGGCCTCGGTGACGCGCATCTGGCATGACAGGCGGCTCGCCGGCCGCACGTCGAAGGCGAAGTCGAGCATGTCTTCCTCCGTCGCCGCCGCCTTACCGGTGCGCTCGCGCCAGGCATCATCGACATAGACGTGGCAGGTGGCGCAGGCGCAGGCGCCGCCGCACTCCGCCTCGATGCCCGGCACCGCATGCTTGACCGCCGCCTCCATGACGGTCTGGCCGGGCTCGGCCGTCACGTCATGGCGAGCGCCGTTGTGCTGAACGTATGTGATCTTGACCATGGGCTGGCGGTTCAACCTTTGAACAGATTTGGATTCGTTGCCGAACGGCGATGGCGGCGCGCGAGCGGGTATATAGGCGAGCCGTGCCTGCTTGGCCAGCCTGGGCGAGTAACGGTGGTGGGTCAGTCTGAATTTCTGCTGACGAATTCATCGTGGCATCGCTGCCGATGCGCATGACTGCTTATCCCCGAAAGCCGATAGTCAGAGCGCGACGTGATCGACCCACTGCTGACGTGAGCAGGTGCAACATAGGTCGTGCACTGCCGAGCGCTCAACGTCGATTGCGGATACTGGAGTATCGAAGAGGAACCGTAGGAAATGCAATGCGAAGATGCTGCAGATACTCGTCCCGGA
>JANNSA010000496.1:0-1904 GCA_031402115.1 Hyphomicrobiaceae bacterium
GTCCATCCACAAATTCCATGACCAGAAAACACGAACCATCAGGCTCTTCTTCGAAATCGTATAACGTTGCGACGTTGGGATGACGAATTCTTGCCTGCTGCTGGGCTTCGCGGCGAAAGCGTTCGAGATTGGCCGTGTTGCCGATGGTCGCAGACTGCATGCGTTTGATTGCCCGCGTCTGGCCCAGCTGGACGTGTCGAACGAGGTATACGTCGCCCATCCCGCCGCTGCCGATCAACCGCTCCACGCGATATTTGCCGCCCAAGACGCGGCCCACCATGTTCGTGTCCACTCCCTGTTGCGAAAGAATGGCACCGTCGTGTGTGCAGAAGCGCACGTCGTCCGGATAAAGGGCGCCGCACTGCGGGCATTGTTTCTGGTTGGCCAAGGGCAGTCCTGCGGACGATTCCATCGACGGGCCGGGCCTCGCGCGGGCGGGGGACACCATATGGAGCACCGTATGGGGCTCCATGGAGCACCAGATGGGGCACCATAGGATAAACGGCTTCTTCTGTGTAGCATTGTGAACCGCAAACGTCCGAGGCGCAAATGTTACGATCCGTTCGAGTGCTGGCAGTTTGCCTGCTCACCGTCATGGGCAGCAGTGCCAGTGCCGCGCAAGGAGCCACGTCACGCCCGACATTGGCCGTGATGAACTTCACGAATTCGGCATTGACGAATAAGGCGGACTACGATCCGCTTGAATGGGGCATTCCCGAGCTGATCGCCACACGGCTGGCTAGCAACACACAAATTGACGTCGTGGAGCGCAGCCGGCTCAGTGCCTTGATTGCCGAACAGGATTTGAGCGCGTCGGGGCGGGTCGATCAGGCCACGGCGGTGCGCGTCGGCAAAATGCTGGGCGCGCTCTATGTGGTGCTGGGTACCGTCGTGATCGACAAATCGAACCACCTGATTATTGCGGCGCGGGTCGTCGAGGTGGAAACGTCGCGCCTGGTGCACGCGGAGCGATTCGACAAGGCGAAGTGGGACGAGGACATGAGTTACGCGATCGATTCGATTGCGGAGCGCCTGAATCGCAATCTCAAGTTGCCGGGACGCCCGCTGCTCAATCGGTCTGGCGGGGCCGCCAAGCCGGCAGCTCCGGCGAACAAGACGGTCGTGGGGTCAACGGTTGCGTCGCAGAACCCAGGTGGCCGAGGAACTACTGCGACAGCCGCTCCCGTTGCGACGGCCAACAAGGGCGTGCTGACGCTCGGACGTGCTATGCGGCTGGCCGCATCAGGACCGCAGCACAAACAGGAGGCGGTCGCGATGCTGCGTACCGCTGCGGTGGAAACGCCAAGTTTGGCGGGGGATGTGGATGTGATTGCGCGGAAGATGGGAGCGGGGATGCCTTAGAACTACGGCACCACTTCCTCCAAGACCTCCCACGCGCGTGGCAGAAAATACTGCGTTCCACCACCCGCCACATGCTCCGCGGCTTTGCGCACCATCTTGGTTTTTTTGGGGGCCTGGCCCGTTGCGGCACCGGCAGCCTCCTCGCGAACAATCGCAAAGTTCTTCTTCGTCCCGGAAAGTGTCCAATGGTCGGCCGCAGCGGCCGCCTTGGATTGGAGCACCTCGACGTGTTTTGTCACGCGAAATGTCTTTCGGACTCGGCCGGCCTTGGACAGTCCGAGATTGCGATCGGTCACCCCGTCTGCGGCGCGGATCATCCATTGGCCAATTTGCCGCCCGGCAGGCTTGAGGGTATCGACGTACTCTGCGACGAGGTCTCCTGGCCGAAATCGAATGACCGAAACTGCGTCGACCGCATGAAGATCGATACCCTTCATGTATTCCGCCCATTTCGCGACGTTATGCCCGTCCACACCGTGGCGGGAGAAGAACTCGACGATTCGCTGCACATTCTGCCGCTGGAGAATGCCGACGTTTTGAGT
>JANNSA010000497.1:0-1994 GCA_031402115.1 Hyphomicrobiaceae bacterium
GCAGCCGTTGGCGCCTGGGCGCATGGCCAACTCGAGCCTGTCATCCCCGATGCGATTGATGGCGGAGCCGCTCCATTCATCAAACCTTTCATGGTCGCGATGGCTGATGACCATTACGCGCTGGACATCAGGCGGGCCCGCAATGTTCTCGGCTGGGAGCCGCGCCACCGATTGCAAGAAGAGTTGCCGCGCCTGGTCGCGGCTTTGAAGAGTGATCCGGCGGCGTGGTACAAGACCAGCGGCATTTCAGCGCCAGCCTGGCTTACCAACGCCGATGAGCTTGGCCGGAATCCGGATCAATTGCGGTCCCGCCACGAGTCGCAAATCCAGAGCGAGCACAGCGCCAACCGCTGGGTGCATTTCGTCAACATGGGGTTGGGATCGTGGCTCGTGACGCAGCCACCGCTGATCAACGTCGTGGGATATCTGCGCTGGAGTGAAATAGCCCTTGGCGCGGCGCTCATCATCTGCGCCGCCCTCGCGTTGTCCTGGCGGGCCCAATGGGCGCGTTGGATGTGCGCTGGCATCGGCACACTGGTGATGGCAGCGCCGTTCTTGTTCTCCACTGAGAATGCGGCCGCCTATCTGTCCGATACGCTGGTCGGCGCGTTGATCTTTGGCTTTGCGGTCGGCGCCAAGCCTGAACCCGGCCCCTCCGCGCTTGCCGCGCTGACTGGCCCCGTTGTGCCGCCAGGTTGGACTTACAACCCCTCCAGCTGGACGCAGCGTTTGCCCATCATATTGTTGGCGCTCATTGGACTTTACGTGTCGCGCTATCTTGCCGCCTACCAGCTTGGCCACATCCCCGGCGTTTGGGATCCCTTCTTTGCCGGATCGCCACTCGATCCGCAAAACGGCACCGAAGAGATCATCACCTCATCGGTTTCAAAGGCATGGCCGGTTTCTGATGCCGCAGTCGGCGGCTACACCTATTTGCTGGAGATACTCACCGGCATTGTCGGTTCCCGGATGCGCTGGCGCACCATGCCCTGGCTGGTTGTGCTATTTGGCCTGATGATTGCGCCACTCGGGATCACCTCGATCTTCTTCATCATCATCCAGCCGATTGTCATCGGCACCTGGAGCACCATCGCGCTGATCGGAGCGGCGGCAGTCCTCATTCAAATTCCCTATTCGCTCGACGAACTGATCGCAGCTTTGCAATTCTTGCGCCGCCGCGCCAAGGCCGGCCGCAACTGGCTGCATGTGCTCTTCTTCGGCGATACCGATGATGTCCTGGACACGCGAACGGCCGAGCCCAAAGCCGACGAGTTCGACCATTCACCGGGAGCCGTGCTCAAGAACATCGTCAGTGGCGGCGTGAGCCTGCCATGGAATTTGATTGTGGTGGCAGCGATCGGCCTGGCGCTGCTGTTCTCTCGCTTAACTCTCGACGTTGGTGACAGTCTGGCGAATGCCCACCATGTCATTGGGGCGCTGGTTCTCACCGTTGTCTCCATCGCCGCCGCCGAAGTTGCCCGGCCGGCGCGGTATCTCGCTATTCCCCTTGGAGCCTTGCTTATGGCGGCCCCCTGGATGTTTGGCGCGAACATGGCTGCAATTGCCGTCAGTATGATTTTGGGTGCCGGACTGGTGGTCCTCAGCATCCGACGCGGCCCAATCAAGCGAGCTATGGCAGGTGGAATCGTTTGATCGTTTAACCGATGTTCCACACCCGGAGCGTTGCAAATCCATTTTGTCGGGTTTCAAGCCGAAACACAGAGCTGCTGATTGTGCGCCGCTTCACGTTCGACCGGCTTTCCCAAGCCTGCGATACTTTTTCCCCGCAGCCAAACTATGGCTCGCAAATTGACTAGCTTGGAGTGACGACAATGATGAAATGCAAAACATTGATTGGCTCGGTGGCAGCACTCACTGCGTGTTGGTCCGATTGGCCTCGTGGCACTCCTGACCGCGCAGTCTCATTCAACGGTCGGCATCATCATGATTGATCTTGACGGCAACCGACTTGAAAAGGTTGGGGGAAATGGCCG